>CABYOM010000023.1 GCA_902520595.1 uncultured Candidatus Poseidoniales archaeon
GATCTGCGATTATTTGATGACCGATGATGCTCGGCCACGTTGTTGAGTAGATGATGTTGAGTACTTTGCAGGTGAAAGAAATGTGCTGGATGCAGAACACAACGAGACTGTCCAAGAAAAATTCATTGCCGAATCCGTTGCTAAAACAGAGGATGCAAACGGTCCCGCACTTTGGGAACCCACTGAAAGCGAAGATTCAGTAAACAGCAATGCTGCTCCAAAACCTGTTGGTGCTTATCCTCATGCACGTCGTGTTGGAGATTTACTCTACCTTTCGGGTGTTGGACCTCGGCAACCCGGCACAAACTCAATCCCAGGTGGGCCAATACATGATGAAAATGGCGAAGCATTGGATTATGATATCAAGGCTCAAACGCATGCCGTCATCGATAATATCACCCGAATTTTAGAAGAAGCTGGAGGAACTCTCGATGATGTATTGGATGTGACCTCATTCCTGGTTGACATGGATCGTGATTTCCAAGGCTACAACGAGGTTTGGGCTGAAACGTTAGGTCAAGTCGGACCAACTCGAACAACACTTGCCATCAGAGCATTACCTACACCAATTGCGGTGGAAATGAAAGTGATTGCGAAAGCCCCAGCAACCGAGTAACCCCGGATTCCGTCAGTGTTAGTGAAGATTAAACGAAAGAAAATATATGCTTTAGTCATATAGAGACAAATATTCACCAATGACGGTCGGATTCGGGGAGTTCACAATGACGCTCAAAACTGCAAATAAAATTATCAGCGGCGAAATAAATCTCGTTGATGCAGTGAAGACCAAAATCGGAAGGTCACTGAGTTTAATTGGCGTTATTATCGTAACAGTCGCAGCGAGTATCGGTTCTGGCCTCTTTGTATTGCCGTCATTTGCTGCCGCAATTATGGGCCCGGGTATTTGGTTAGCGTTTTTACTCGCAGGAATAGTGTTCCTCCCAGGTACGCTATCGAAATCTGAATTAGCTTCCGCTATGCCATCGAATGGCGGTGCCTATGTCTATGTAGAACGCTCTTTTGGGCCGCTGATTGGAACGATCAGCGGCTTAGGACTTTGGGCCTCCTTTTTGCTCAAATCCGCATTCGCACTTATTGGATTTTCAGCATACATGTATGCGGTCACTGAACATCTAGAAGTTTCGGCTAATGCTACTGTGTTAATCATGATAGCACTGGTTTTGATTACCGTTCTCAACATTTTTGGGATTAAGAAGGTCAAAGCATTTCAGACGCCGATTTTGGCCTTAACAACTGGTTTGATACTCATTATCTGTTTCTTCCAATTATTTGACGCAAACTTTGATTTTTCCCGTCCGATAAACAGTGCGATTGATACCTCACGAAATGAACCGTTTTTAGTCGCTGAAGCTGCTGCCTTAGTGTTCGTCGCCTATGCGGGAATTTACAAGGCAGGTGCGATTGGAGGTGAGGTTAAGGAACCGGAAAAGAATTTACCAATGGGAATGCTCATTTCTCTTTTACTCATTACTCTGCTTTATGTCGTTGTCACTTACATTATGATGGGGTCAATTGAAGGAGAATGGTGGCTCAATTCAGATGGTTCTGCGAGAGAGGACCCCATTTTTGCCTTCGTCGATGCAGTTGCATCAACAAATGTGGGATTAGCTTTGGCTATTCTGGCTGTACTGACAATGGTTTCAGGGGCTTTATCGGGATTACTGGCAGCATCCCGTTTCCTGTTTGGAATGGCAAAAGATAGTTTGTTGCCTGACAGTATGTGCGAAACAAACAATAAGTTTGAAACACCACATTGGGCGATTATTATCACCGCTATTACGATGGCAATCAGTATTCTTACGCTTCCTGTCAAGGATGTAGCGAAGTTAGCATCTGGATTCCAGATCATGGTGATTGTTGCTCTAAATGTTAGCGTGATTGTCTTACGTGCAGACAGTGAGAAAGATGGTTGGTACAAACCAACGTTCAAGTCTCCACTCTTCCCATGGTTGCAAGTTATTGGCACAATTGCAGGTGGAGCCCTCATACTCATCATGGGACAGAAAGCCTTGTATGGCGCTTTAGCAGCCATTGCAATTGGTGTTTCTACCTACTTTATTTACGGTAAGCAAAACTACAAACTTTCGCACTCAAAAGAAGAGTTACCAGAGCAAGAATTGAAGCAAGGGTAGAGCGAATTCATCCCTGAATATCGAATACAAAGCATGCCCTTGCCAACATGTGAAGGCGGGAAGAAGCCAAAGTAATTGTTTCAAATCGTCTGAATCAATCAGAGGAGTAGATGTGGGCACACTACTCACCTCGTGTCCAAGAACCGTCAGCACCAACGTTCCAATACTGCACTTCACTGCTGATATCGACATACCAGCCGCTCGAACCTTGAACAGTACCTGGTGCTGCTTGCATTACGCCTACTTCTGCAGCCTGTTTGGCAAGAGTTGCTCTCAATTCATCTGTCAAGACGCCACCGGAATCTTGAGAATCGTTTTCTTTGTTCGTTTGATGTGCTTTAACTAAATTATCCAAAGATGACGATTCTGATGAATTCTCTTGAGTTGAATCGTCTTCCTCATTCTCCTCCTCATCGTATTCATCATCGTCGTCAAAAGCATCCTCGGCCCATTCATCATCATCCTCTTGTTGGTTGGCTCGACGAACCAAAACGACTAACGTGACAAGAATGAGGGTTAGTAAAAAGATTCCAAGACCCATAGCAGTGTTGGTTGAACCAACAGCACCTCCAAGAAGAACTGCTTCAACATCGAAATAATTTTGAGAGATAAGACCACTCCAAAGAATATTACAGGAACGGTCATTTCCTGCAGAAGAAACGTCCAACTCCCACGTATCACCAGTGACGTGTTTTGCGGAACCAGATGTACAACTGACCGTTGTATTCTCTGCATCAACTTCAACGAGGTTGTCAAACATGTCGACACCTTGAACCCTCAACAGAACTGTGTCACCTTGAGCAATACTTTGATCTTCAATAGACGAATCGAGGCGAACTGCAGCACCGGGTTCTACTGTAAGTGGAATACTGTGAACAGCACCGTCTTGGACGAGCTCGAGTGTGTAGGATCCAGCGGTCTGGCCGATAAAATTCCAATAGCCATTACCTGAGGATGAGGCTTCAAGGGTGCCAAATTTATTCTCCAATACAGAAACGACCTCTGTTGACGGTGCAAGATTTCCATGCGCATCAATTGTTTGAATAAACAACTCACTGGCTACACCTGCTTGAACTACAAGGCCATCTTCATGGTCGGTGACCAAATTGCGCGCATCCCCCGCAATAACGGTAAGACGGATAGTAGCAAAAACGCCATCTGCATTCGCACGTATCTCATGCCCACCTACGTTCGTAGGTATCCAGTGAAGGTCGGAAAGAAGAATGTCAACGGTAGCATCCGAACCATCGACTGTCCAGTTTAATCGAATGGATTCTAAGGAGTTGGAGTAAGCATCATAGAATAAAGGGTCGAGAGATAACGATGTATCCGATGGCAAGATTGCTCCCTCTCCATTAAGTTGGATAAACGCCAATCGGCCTGGTTTTGACTGCATTTGGAAAACTGGCTCAAAACGAGTTTCAGTCGAAAAATCAAACCAGGAACCTTCAACTCTCCAAATCTGAACCTGTCGTGGTGTCACGGTGGCATAGCCGTTGTATTCAGTGAACTGGGATTCGTTACCATTGACCATAGAGAGCGAGCCGTTGACCATCCACTCATTTCCAATGACATCAATGGCATGGAAGAGAATTGTGCTTTGTTCTCCAGCCACCATTGCAGAGGTGGATGAGAGTTTCAAATAGGTGTCAATTGCATTGCCATGGACAACTTCAACCGTGAGTGTTGAAACAACTCCATCATCTACAACACGAATTTCATGCATACCCATCGCACCCGGAGTCCAATACACAGCGTCGTCAATTGCAGCTAATCCACCGCTAGTAACACTGAAATTTTCGAGATAGGGTGTGATGGTTCCCGTGTAACCTTGAGAGTCAGTTCGCATCGCAGCAACCTCATAGGAGGTCCCTGCAATGAAAACTTGGTCGTCAGATAAAACAACAACTTGCGAAATTGCAGCATCTGCTGGAACCACTCGAACCGTTCCAGAACCAGTCACATTTCCTGCAGAGACCGTAATATTCCAGACGCCTGGATGGGAGGCAGTAAACCAACCAGAGGGGAGAATGCTGCCATTTTCAACACTCCAAACACGGTTACCTGCTTCAGTAACATTCATCGCAAAACCGTTGATGTCAAGCAGATGGGGAGTAATGAAAAGTGCATGGCCACTGCGGACTTGTAAACCTTCATCAAAAATAAATTCATACGGCGAGCCTGCAGTAACATGTATGTTAGAAACATGCTCCATTTGATGTAGACGGACGCGAATACTGAACTCACCGACATCCAATGGGGTCCACGAAGGGCTGCCAACCCCGACATAGTTACCATCAACTGTCCAAACGGCATCCTGAGATAACTGAGCATTTCCACGAGCGTCTAGGAGGTTGGCTGTGAGCGTAACTGGAGCGAGGACATGAGCGCTCAAACTCGTGATCTCAAGCGATTGTCCTACACCTGGAGTCACTGAAACATTCAAAGAACCAACAATCCCATCGTGATTTGCTTCGATGGTTATTATTCCCGAGTTCCATGGGTAAAACATTCCTTCAGGTGAGATAGAACCGTTCGAGGAACTCCACACGACATCTCCGGAGACTACGTTGTTCAAAGAATCGTAAAGTTCAGCAGTAAACATCGTCACTTCATCCGCGCTTAAGCTGGTAACCGGTGCACTTATCTCAACACGAACTGCGGTTCCTGCGTGAGTGATGTACTGGTTATCTTCCAGTGATTGTGAAGAGAGTACAATATGCAGTCCATGAGATGTGAACAAGAGAATACACAGCATGAAAACCATGTTTTTCCAGATTCGATTCATGGTCCGCATGATTTCACCTTCACATCCAACATCTATCAAAGATATGGAAACTTAATCTGTCCATTCGCCCCATTCTGAGTCGCCTTCTTGGCGGTACCACCACGTGCCGTTTTCATCTTCGGCCCATTCGGTTCCGTCATCGTCGACTCTGTGTTCTACCTGCCAAGACGTGTCTTCAGGCTGTGGCTCGAGATCTGGAATTGATTTCTCACTCGGTGCTGGACCTGTAGGGCCAGGAGCCGGTCCTGATGGTTCATCATCTTCTTCATACTCGTCATCGTATTCATCATAGTCTGCATCGCCACCGCGTAGCATTGAAACGAGTAAACCAACAATGACAAGTGAAACAATACCAATGAGAACAGCGCCAACATAATACAGAGGACCTCCAGCCTTGAAGAATCCACCAACGTTTCCAACAACTTCGATATTACGTTCTTCAGTTACAGAACCTGCTGTAATTGTGACTGTCTGAGGACCATCATCAAGAGTAACGATGTTCCATACACCTTGGCCTTGATTCAAGACTTCAGCTCGACCTGTTGCGTCAACATCTGCACTCGATGGGATTGAAATCGGATTGAGATATTCATCGAATGCTTTCACTGTAACCGTGAAACTACCGAGTTGGTCTATCGATTCAGATGACAATTCAATGCTAAGAGAGTGAACGATATACAGAGCATCTACCGATATGTTCGCTGAATTGCTCACAATGCCAGTTGAATAATCCAATGTGTGTGGACCAGCAATTGTGGCCTTGAAGGCATAAGTGCCATCATCGGAACCGGCAGTAATGTTCTCTACTTCGATGCCATCTTCAGTCCATTCAACAAGTTGCGGGAAGGTGTTTCCATCACTGTCTGTTCCAGTGACAACTATGTTGATGATTCCACCAGCTGTTTGTTCACTGGTATCAAGAACCGCTAATACGGTAACAGCTTGTCCGTGATGAACCGTCATCGTAACCGTGTCTTGAATATTGAATGCAGATGCGGATATACTCCAGTTACCTACTTTGGTAGCTTCCCAGCGCATGTTGTTATTCATGAGCAGGTCTGTGATGTCTTCTGTACCATCCGTATCGAGGTTCGTGAGAGTCCATGTCAAGATACTAGAATCGATTGGATTCGTGTCCACATCGGCTAACGCTGAGGAGAAATCAATGTACTCATCAGCAGTCATGTCAAATACAGAGTTTGTTGCACCATCTGATCCTGATGCAGTAACAACTACAGAAGACAAATCTCCTTGAGACACGGTGACATTGACGCTTACGATATGGGTCGTGAAACCATCGTTATAGGTTGCAGTAATCGAATAAGGAGCAGTTGAGGAAAGGTAAGGGACAAATGTTGTCTCATCACCGACGGATTGCTCGAGAACCGATTGGTCAGTCCAAACTGCGTGAGTAACCGACCAATCTGCAGAAATAATCCATCGGTTATCTTTCTGGTCGTATGCTTTAACCTTCACATCAAGAATCTCATCAGCAGTAATGTCAAACGAGTTCCATGTTGACTCATTGTTCTCGACAATGAGAATCAGGGATACGATTGCACCTTCTTGAACGGCAATGGTAATTTGGGTCGATACAGTCTCATATGTCGCTTCCAAAATCTTCGCACCACGGGATTGAGGAGTCCACTTAGCAGGAGCGCCAACGGTCAATTGGCCGTCTTGAGTTTGTACCCAATTTTCTTGAGGCAGCAGAACTGGTAAGCGGTTTCCACGGATATCAATACGAGTGGTGTTAATCCACACATGATCATCTGCGGTGATGGAATACGTTGATGCGTCCAACTCTAAACTCGCAATCTGTCCCTGCCCAACATCAACCATCAATGAACCACCTGCTCCTGATGTTGAAGTAAGGTTCAAATGCCACATTCCAACATGGTCTGGGAAATATTCACTGAAGGTTTCGCTGTAATTACCATTTGATGTGGTCCACGTAAGGTCGCCTGCTTCACTAACATCAGTAATTTCATTGCCAAATTGGTCATACAAAGTATGCGTTACAGCACACCAAATTCCTGCGGGAACTGTTCCTTGGCAACCATCCAATACAAAGTAAGACGGAGCACCAGTTTCAACAGTTATAGCAACAGTTGTCATCTGAATGGAACCGTCAAGAGCTGTCCACGAAACTTGAACGGTTTGTGCTCCGCTAGCGTATGGAATAAACAGACCCTCAGTATTCGGGTCCATAGAACCGTTACTTGGCACATAACTAATCGATTGACCGGGGACGGTATTTCCATGCTGGTCAATAACATAGGCCGTAATTTGTAACGAATCATCAGCAGATATTGTAACGGTTAGTGGCGACACTACAAGCGAAGCTGGAGCGCCAGGGGTGACGGTTACAATCTCGGATTTACAGATGATTCCGAAGCATGCAGAAACAGTGTGTTGTCCCGTTAGGAAAGGAGTAAAGACACCGGTTTGTGAAATGCTACCGTTACTTGCACTCCATACAACAGGTGCATTGATTGGCATCGAAGTGTAATCATAGGCAACAAAGGAAAAACTCACAGAAGTGTCGGCGTCTGTAGTTGGAGCTGTCGGCGTCAAATCAATGGAAGCGACATCAGTGTGGTTCAACAGAATTTGAGGACGTTGACTCTCGAAGCCATTTTCACTGGAAATAAAGTTTGCAAGCAGAGTTCCGCGGTTTGGTGTTCCAATGAGTATCCATGAATTATCGTTGTCAATAAGCATTCCATTGACACCAATGTCAAACCAAATCCATCGCTTGTCAGACATATCAGTTTCGACAAAGGTCGAAATTGGTGTAGCATCATAATCAACACCGGCTTGCATTCCAGGCGCACCCCATGAACCGGTTGCAGAAGTTGACGAAGCGTTCCAAGTAGAGGAAGATTGGGCCCAATTAGAGTTTAGAATTCGGTGAACACTGAAAGTCATTTCAGTCGCTCCACCGGTTGAAGCCCAAGTATCAAGATAGAAGCCAATACTCGCAGAATGGATATTGGAATAAACTGGAAGAGGTACTTGGCTGTTATCAAGTCCAAAGGTAAGTCGTGCTTCCATACCAGAATTCGCTCCGAAGTATGTTCCTACTTCAGCAAGAGCCGCATCTCCATAATTGGTCAATGGAGACGCTTCGCTGAGGTGTGTCTCTCGAATGTTGGTGTGTCCAAATTGAGCGACTTCGTTACCTGTTTGGAAGGTGTAAGTATACGTCAAATCGTTATTATCGGTGTGATGTGGATCTCCGATGGCAAAACTCCATCTTGAGGAAGACGGTCCAGGAATAGATTGGTTGACACCTTGCACCCACCAACTGAACACTTCACCCGTTCTGAGTGAATCAGTAAATCGGAACGAAGTTCCGGTAATTTCTGTGGCTTCCCAAGATTTGAATTTGTAGACACCTGACTCATTTGCAATGGTTACAACGTATCCAGTAGCGCCAGAAACAGCAGACCATGAAAGTACGGGTTTGTCATCAGGCTGAAGAACGGAATTCGTCGTGTTATAGAGAACTTCACCGTCTTGAGGAGAAGTAAGAACCGGTTGAGCAGGTGGCTGAATACCATTGACGTTGTCGACATACTGGACTGTCAAGCGAGGGCGGAAAGATTCATTCATACCTTCTGATGAATAAAACGAGTGGCTTGTAGCCGGTGTTCCAACCGTCTTCAGTAGAACGCTCATCGTGAGGTTACCATTGGCAACATTGGATTGAGCCAAACTGGTCAAGTCCCATTCAACCCAACCAGAGGGTGGTGTTAGGGTAAGAGTTGAGCGAGTAATTTCACTGGACGTGCATGACACATTGCTGTTCCAAGTAACGGAAGATTCGCTAAACGAGGAACAGGCATGTGCTGAGACGGTCGTTGATGAAGTGCCTGTCACGCTGGTCCTATACAAGTTAAGCAGCATTGAGGTTGGCGTCATCGCTGAAGGCCAAGTCATCGAACTTAGATCAAATTCGAGATAAATTTGACTTTCACCCGTTCCAGATGAAGATGTTCCAAGATAGAGTTGGGTTGATGAACCGAGATTTGTGGTTGAAGATGAAGAAATTTCTACATCCGGGACGACTGGAAGAAGCCCAGTGTCTGTGAAAATTGAACCTCGATTCACCATTACGGTGTAATTTCCTAAACCATCGGAGTATCCTTGATCATCTGGAATACGGAATTTGTGAACATTCGACCAATGACCAATTCGGTTATCTTGGTCGCCTCGAACCCGCCAATAACGCCACACATCTCCTTTGTCAAGGTCGGTTGCCGTCAGAGTGAGATTATTCGCATCCAAAGTCACATTGAATTCGGAACTGTTGCTCACTGAATTGGAATCAAAACACACAAGATTCTGCGTCATTCTTTCATTCTCTGCTCCACACAGGACCCATTGGGTTTGATTGGTATCACTGGATGACCAATTCCCATCAACAACATCGGTTCCACTGGGAGTTGGAGAAGAAAGATTCCAAAGAGTTGCCCCATCAACTGGATGCATATTCGTTGGATTTGATGGCGACCAGGGTGTTGTCAGCTCATAGGTCATTGTGAGTTTCGGACGGTCATCGATACCGAAATATTCACTGCTAGCGATATAGTAGGTTCCGTCAACTGTGCCATCTATTTCTTCTGGCTGAATGAGAATGTTCAAACTTTCTTGCCCGCGTTCAATTGCATGTTGCAACATAGAAGTGACGTTGATTTCAAAGACACTGGTACCATTAATCCAGAAACCATTTGTTTCAGGGATATGTGAATCTAGGGAATGGTATGCACCAGTTCCAAGCCAAGAAGTTGTGTTATTACCTGGATGTGCCCAACTGGATGATTCATCCCAGCCAGTAACCATTTCAGAAACAGTTACGAAGACTTCATCACTTCCTGCAACCACTGTTAATTCTAATGTTGCGTTGTTAATTTCATACACATGAGGAAGGGGCAATGTTGAGAAATCAATTTCAAGCAAAGTCGTGGAACGCAGAATACTGTTTGTAGGGCTTTGTCCGACTGCAAGATAGGACGAGCCGCCGTTATTTGCGAACGCATTACCTTGGTCCAAAGTCGTGTCTTGAGTAATCAGAGGGTAATTTTCGTCCTCAACGAATGACCCGTCTTGAAGAGTGACCCATGCATGGGTTGAATCGATTTCTCCAGAATCCGAATCAGGGATGTGGAACAGAGTAGAGGAACTTTGAGGACCTATCATCCCAGATTGAATAGGCTGGACTGTCCAGCGAATCGTTTGTGCATGATCCAGTGATGCAGAGGGTGTGAACGAAAGGTTTGGTAAATCAAACATCGCAGAATCTTCACGTGAATCATAGGTGTAGCGGCCAGCCATATCATCGCTGGCACTCTCGAAAATATGCACTCTCCAAGCATCTACGGTATTCGGAGAGTTGTGAGACCACGTGAATTCAGGAACGTCATTTGGTAACAATGCATGAGAAGACAAATCCCAAGAAATAGAATTATTCAATGGGCCGGTATTCACACCAGTTGTTGTCGGTACCGGAGAAGTGCCGTTCGACCACGTCAGATTAAGCCAAGGGTGTTGACTGGAAATACCTTCAGTCGAAGTGAAAGTAATGACATTTGGACCGTTCGAATATTCTGTGATATCGTTCGATGCATAAAGCGCCAATGAAAGATAGGAGGTGCCTGAATCTAGAGCTGCCTGTACGGCTTCACTCACGTCCCAAGACATCCAATCCGAATTAACTGAATCTTGTAAATCGACGTAAGGGCCTAGGTCAACGCCAATATCGCGCCCACCAAGTTCAGACCAATTGTTGACTCCATCATAGGTCGTGTCATTCGCACTTGTCGTCCAGTTCTGGTATACTGGCCGAACTGCAATAGGCTCGCCAACTGAAGATGAGAACTCCGAATAGAGATTCAGATGAGCAGCAGTTACGCGAGCATTATTCGGTTGAGGAAGTGAATTTAATGGAATTCGAATCAATGAAATTGACTGACGGTCATACCCTACTGCTCCAACTTTCAGTTGTGAAGAAGAGTTGTAGGTACTCGAAGCACCACTTCCAGATTCGATGACATAAGTATCGATAAAGTTCGGTAAATTCAGACTTGGCATTGCTTCTCTGTGATGAAGTTCTACAGATGCACACGAACCGTCAGGACATGTTTGCCAAGTTGTCAAATCGGGAATAGAGAAAGAGAAAGAATTCGACCAGTTACCAATTTGATTTGTTGAGGAAATTGCCCGAACTCTCCAATACCATGTTTCACCATCATCTAAATCTGAAGTCGGAGTGAACGAGAGATTTGAAGCATCAAATCCGCCGTCATTCCAAGAAGTCATCGTCAAAAGCGAAGTAGAATCGAAAGTTGAACTGGTGTCAAGTTGAACTGCCCATCCGCCAACTGCAAGGTTACTTCCAAATGACCATGTCAGTTCTGGACGCTTGTTGGGCGTTTGATCAACACCGCTACCCATTGACCATGAACCGTTGAGTGGAGTTACCGTAACAGGATTCATTGGAACTGCGTTTGAACCAGGAACATAGACGAAAGTCAATTCAGGTTTTTCAGAATCTTGAGACAAACCTGGATACAATTGAACTTCACGACTCTGCCCAGAACCTGCTCCGAGAATACCGATTAAGAAATCTACACTGCGATTTTCTCTCATAGCATTCTGAACACCGAGAGTAACGTTCCAGTCGACACGGTCTCCGCTTGCATAGGATGAATCGAGAAGTACGGAGTCGAGAAGAGAGGAACGCTCCCATCCTTTCGCACCAGCCATGCCCCAGCTGTTCGTACCGTCATAGGAATTCCACGTAGCGCCATCATCAGTCCAGTTGTGTTGACGACTTTCCCAAATTGCCACTTTCGGAGAATTTGAAGGTGTGCTTCCAACGACCATCGAAAGGTGTGCAGATTCAACTGCATATCCGTTAGGAAGGAGATTGGAAAGTAAATTACAGTTCAACAGTCCCATTGCTTCAATTGGGTATGTGTTGTAAGCAATAAGGAGTTTTGATTCATCATTGTAGTTTTGTGAAGGCGTTCCGCTGTCAACATAGGTATCAAGGCATTCAGGGTAGAGGCCGTCATCGGTTCCATTTCCATGTTTCATTCGGAATTCATACCGATCGCCACCCAACCAAGTGCTTTCAAGAGAACTTACGAGGAAACTGGAAGTGGACCACGGACCATAACGTCCATCTGAGTCCAAATTTGCCATACGCCAGAAATACATGTTGCCGGCTTCCAAAGCAAGGCTTCCAGTCATGTTGAGGACGCCATCAGATGGTGAAAAGTCAGAGTCTGAAATTGTGTTTGAAGAGAATACTCGGTTTCGGAATTGCTCATCAGTTGCCATTTGAAGAATCATTTCTTGCGAGATAGTACTTGGAGTCCATGTGAGAGATGGAGTGAGATTAGCAGTGAAATTATGACCGGATTGATTCCAGACTGCTTCCCCGGCAAGAGGAGATACCAACGACACACCGGACAACGGCGTAGAAGGACCCCACATGTAGGTGATTGCGACTGAAGGTTTCTTTGCATCATCAAGAACGTCCGATGAAAAGAAGACTGCATCCTTTGTACCCGAAGTCGAAAATGCTTCATTTTCACCGCGTGCGGTAATCATGAAGTCGGCGCTGTCAGTCGAACCACTTTCTGTCCAAGACTGAAGGACATCAGTGAATTCAAAACTAAATTGACTGCTTGTTTGAGAACCATTAATTCCGGAATCCGACGCAGTAGAAGCGTATTCTCGCCCACCGTCTGACCAACTGTTTGCATTCGAACCTCTATTCCAAGTTACTTCGCTTTCTTCCCACTGACCAGGTGTCATCTCATGCATTGACAGGTGAGCATTGTTGGATGATGAATCACGAGTTAGTTCGACATGTGCGTCAACGATAGTAGCGTTTGCAGGAAGTCCGAGAAGTTGAACATTAAACCTCATGTGAATCAGAGATTCCTTATTTGAAGTTACACTTGTTTCCAAAAGGTCTGTTGAGCCGTATTTCGTGTTCTTACTCAATTGGTTTGAATAGGAATCTTCAATGAAGTTTCCAATGCCACCCAAATCATCAGTGTCAACATCAATACTTGCAGTTCCATCGCCGTTATCAGTGACTGAATGAGCGGGTAGGAGGAATGATTCAGTGTTTGACCAATCGCTTAATGTGTCGGTTGAATCAACACTTCTCACCCGGTAATAGACTTGAGTCCCGTTCGAAAATTGATCAGAGGCAGGGATGGCGAAACTACCGGTATATGTACCGGTGGTAAAAGCATCCCAAATGGTTGAATAATGCCACTCAAGGTCGTTCAAATTTTTGAACTCTGCATCGAGCGAAAGTTGGTATTCAACATGTGCTCCGACCAGCGAATTGTACGACAACGTCGGCGTTGTATCAGCAGTCAACACCAAGTCACCCGTCATCAGAGGCGACCCATCAACAGCAAAATCAGAAACGACTGAACCGCCGTTACCAGCAGCTGAGGAAGATGTAACCAGAACAAGTTCGGGTTGATTCGCAATGTTCCCTGTCTCGGAGAAGTAGCATTCGTATTCAGAACCAAGTGCAGAAAGAAGAATACTCATAGATGACTGGTTATTCATTGCTGCATTTTGAGCGAAAGCAGTAACGTTGATGGAAAAAGTGCCGTTATATGTAGCACGGAATGGTGGTTCCCACGAACTACGGTCGCCAGCACCATCTGCACCAAATGTATTCCACATACTACCTGTGTCGGATTGCGCCCATGTGACTGTGCTGGAGTTCCAACTTGATGGAGTTGCAGCGTAAATGGAAATATCTGAGGAGGAAAGAGAATTCTCATCACAGACGATATTCAACGTTGCAGAATGGACGGTATCCGATGAGGTAAAATTCATGGCGAAATCAAACAACAGCCGACTTTCAAATCCGGCGTCGGAGATGCCAAGATATCCGGAGCCACTTTGGTTGTAATTCGATGTTGGATTGAATTCTTCAATTGAAGTATCAGCGTTAACTGAAACGACAGAACTTACGAGAGAAACGCTGTGCTGCTCTTCAAGTTGGATATCATAATCAACCGCTTGAGGCAACATCAAATCAGCAAATAAGAACATCAAAACAAGGAAGACGGTCAACGAAGTTCGACGGGGGGTAGACTCGCGTGGCATGGGACTCAATGCGTTCAAGCCCTGCGACATATACTGTCTTTTCCCTTCTACGGTTAGGAAATCGAGTTCAAGTCAGCGAATAAACTCCTCTCATTGATAAGTTTTTGAGCGGTTTTTTCTTCGATTGAAAGGAGAATGTTCAAGGAGGCTCGTCAACGACCTCTCCGCATGAGCGAACTCTGGGTTGAAAGACACCGCCCTCAGTCTGTTCAACAGATTCGAGGCCAAGCGGCGGTTGTCCAACGACTACTGATTTATTCTGAGAGCAAAGAGTTCCCTCATTTGCTTTTTGCTGGCCCACCTGGGACCGGTAAAACGACTGCTGCGATGGCTTTAACCAAGGACGTTTTTGGAGAAGAGTACCGCAGAAATTTGCTTGAGATGAATGCTTCTGATGAGCGTAAACTTGAGAGTATACGTACCAAAGTAAAGCAATTTGCTCGGACCGCTCCATACGGTGGAGCCTCGTTCAAGATCATATTCCTCGATGAAGCCGATGCCCTCACCAATGACGCCCAAGGCGCTTTACGAAGGATTATGGAGCAATATGCTGAAACATGCAGATTTATTCTTTCATGCAACTACTCATCCAAAATCATTGAACCGATTCAATCACGCTGTGCAGTCTTTCGATTCCGACCACTCGCAGATGCAGATGTCAATGCTCAAGTGCATCACGTCGCCAAACAAGAGGGAGTGACATTGGCAGACGATGCAGGTGAGGCTTTGACTCGGATTTCTCAAGGAGACTTGCGTAAAGCACTCACTGGACTCCAAGTTGCAGCCGCACTGGATATGAATGTCTCACGAGATTTAATTTACGAAACTTCTGCCACCGCGCCGCCCGAAGCGCTTCACCAATTCTTGATGGCGTGCAGAGACGATGGGTTCCATGCTGCTCGTCGACGCTTGCGTGAATTATTGGATAAGTATGGCCTTGCAGGAACTGACTTTGTCAACCAATTACATCGTGAACTCTATACAGCAGATTTTCTCTCAGAAGAAGCAAAATTGGACATGACGGAATGGATGGCTGAAGTCGATTATCGCTTAGTCGAAGGTGGCGGTGAACAAATTCAGTTGGACGCCCTTACAGCCCGACTTGTCACCCACTTACGAACCTGAAATTTCACTTTCACTTTCAGTCTCGGGGCGTGGCAAAAGAACTCGGTGCAAACCCCGTCGGTTGAATTATGACGAACATTTACAATCGCTGTTTAGATCTCCTCTGTTGGACAGTTGCTGCACCACTCATTCACGCTTTCAGAATGAGACAATTGCATAGACAAACACAAGAACAACGCGATGTTCATAGAATAAGTCGCCTGCTTAACAGCATCATGATGGCGCACAGCGATATGCTTTCATGAGGCAGATGCATCAGGAAGTTGTTCAACAACACGAAGAGTCCATTCATAGATTCGAGAATTTTCCCAAGGGTCACCCTGCTCCAAAATCGTCACGGTTATGAGATGCTCACCAACAGCAAGGTCAGTGCCGATTTGAATTGCAAAATCTTGATCCAAATCACCATGAGGCATGAGAATAGAGGAACTCGCGGTGTTCGAGATATTACCGGTGTTATTGGAAATTACTTCCATATTGTCATTCCAGAAGTCTGAATCGCTTTCTAACAGCACATCTCCAGCATTATTAGAGAGACCTACCAACACAGTTGCACCATCAACTTTGACGTTATCAGCTAAACCGAATAAGAGCCAAATGTCCCCTGACAAGAGCGTATCCTGTTCGACTTCCCAAACCAAGGTCCCTGATGATCCCATTCCCCTTGAAAAATTGAATTCATCATCCTCGTGTTGAACTAAAACCCATTTATCTGCCAACTGTGGAGCTACGATGTCACCTAAAGGTGGGTTAACCAACAGGAAAGCCATTGCTAAGAATGTGAATGTGTGTAGAAAACCTGCCTTGAACCAGGTCCCTTTCGTGTAGAGTTCGTTGAAGGATGATGGCAAGACCATTCGGTGAACCTGAGGTATTAGGAAAACTGCGGCCAATGGTGCAAGGTAGAGTATATCTGATTTCTCAACCGTAGTCCTTGGCATCAAAACATACCGCATCAAGAGAGAAACGAGAACTGAAAAAGCAATAACCAGCCACATCGAAGCAGTTTCTGCCTTTTCCTTGGCAACGTGTTTAACCGGGTCAAACGCCTCAATTCCGAGGTCACGCCCACTGCGGCGTTTCACACGCTCCTTACCCTCTTCCGCAATTCGCTTTTGGCGGTCAACCGAGGCGGCAGCCATAGCGGTATTGAGGTCAACCATGCACCTCCCTAAGGAGTAGAGTGCATGAAGCCTACGGTAAAATTACATCACTTTTCAGCCGTATGGTTGAAATGGGTAACGCTACAGGCGACAGATAAGCCGGGGTGGCGCAGTTGGTAGCGCGTCGGACTCATAGGGCAGCCTTTTTGGCAATCGTATGACGTGCAAACCCCTTGCGATGTCTGAGACATCCGAAGGTCGCGGGTTCAAGCCCCGCTCCCGGCACCACTTTGTAGCGCTGCATATCGTGCCGTACGTCTTCAATCCTAACAAGCGAATATAAGAGTGAAGAATACGGCAAGTATAGGTTCGACTATGAAGAATGTATTCAATGAGATGACCAATTTCAGTGTAAACCGTCCAAAAACCACCCTTGCAATCATTGTTGTGTTTTTACTTGCATTGACACCCAATGCCATGTTCATCAATTTCGATAACAGCGAAGATGCCTTTTTCCCAGATAACGACACTGTGCGTTTACTGAATGAAATTGAAGATGATTACCAAGCCTCGATTGATTTCGTTCGATTCATCGATGATATCGATTCTGGAGATTTACATCAAATTTCAACTTGGAAGCAGTTAGCAATTCTTGAAGCAATCCTTATTGAAAATCCTGATTTGGACCAGTACAAGTATCCACTGTTTGGCATTCAAGCGAACAACGGAATGGCGAGTTCTGCAATCCAATGGCATAATTTGCAGGATACATACACGGCTTCTGCCTGGATTTCAGAAATGAATTCCGCCATTCTAAATGTCGCTAATTCAAATAATTCGACATTGCAAGTTCATTTGGATATACTTCACTCCACAAGCAATTCCATTCCATCTCCGAGCGTGGTCAGCGCTGAACATTTACGTGCTTGGGAACCATCAGATCCCACAACTTGGCTTGAAAGATTAGATTCTGGTGATAATCTGTCTCAATCATTAGGAACAATGTTGGGAGAACTCAACGGTCTAAACCAAGGTCCGAATGCCTCTGAAATCTCTGGAGTTACCGGACCAATTGCAGGTAAGTTGGGACTGCTGAATGGACTGCAATCTATTGATTATCGTTCCATGATGATATCGAATCTTCCTGCTGAGGATTCGAATAACCCCTGGGATTCAGATGGCCCTGTTTTGACATCGTATGTGGTCATAACGGACCCTACAGAACACGGCGTTGAAGTCATCGGAGATGTCCAAGAAAAGGTAACAATTTGGGCTTCGGATTTATCTAAACAAGCATCGGAAGAGACTGGTGATTCTGAAATATCTGTGTTCTCCTTTTCGCAATTGTCAACTGGTCAAAATGAAAATTTAGGTAAAGAACTTGGCATATTGAATTCGCTTTGTTTGTTGCTTCTCGGATTTATCCTCTGGACAAAGTTCCGAAGTAAAAGGGACACTGCTAGTGTTTTGGTGCTGACTGTTTTTGCGATATTGGCCACATATGGAATGGCAGGTTTGCTAACACTTTTGGGTACGAATATGGTATTTAATGCAGCGATGAATTCGATTCCTATTCTCCTTCTGGCAATCGGCGTAGACTACGGATTGCACGTCGTTGCTCGAATCAGAGAAGAATTGCAAGATGAAGAAAAGAACAATCCTCAAGGCAGAGAAACACTTCAAGATTATTCGATTGAGGCAAGAAGGTTAGCAATACGCAAAGGTACGATTTTGACTTCTGCCGCACTCATGGTGGCTATCTTTACCGACATGGTTGGTTTCCTGTCATTTCGATTTTCATCTCAGCAATTTTTGGTTTCCTTCGGAACTGTAATCGCCATTGGATTATTCTTCATCTACTTACTGAGTATCACTGCCCTTCCCGCTCTCATGATGATAATCCCACCCAAGGGGTTGCCTTTGGCTAAATCTGGGAAAAATGACATTGGGCCTGTTTCAAAATGGGTCGGTAGCCTCACAGAGAGCCCGGCACTTGTGGTGTTGGTCACCGTCATAATTTCAGTTCCGATGTTTATCGGATTCCAGCAATTAGAAGTCGGTTTTGACACCAGAGACAATTTTGATGAATCCGTCCCAGTGGTTGAAGATTTCCTCATGATTGCTGATGAGTTTCAGAGCAGCCCATCACCTCTTTATGTGGTCCTAGACGGTGAAATTATATCGCAAGAAGGTAAATTCGTCTATGATGATGTCATCGAGAAATTGTCGAATACCGATGAAATAAATGGACTTCCAATCGGTATTTGGGGTATACTGGAGGAATATCGTTCATCAGATAGCCAACTGGATTTCATACTCAATCAATTGGATGATTCGAATGCCTCTTGGAGTCTGCTCAAAACTTGGCTCTTGAGCGAAGATGGGAGAAATATCTCATCAGGAAATCTCAATTTGGAAGCGACACAAACTGTGATTTCATTCCAAGCTGCGACCCTAGACTGGGGAGCAACCGTCGAGTTTGAGAGTGAACTGAGCGAGGATTTATCCCTTCTAGAAGATGATCGAGATGGCGATTTTACGATTCGCATCTCTGGACGGTCTCTCATTGTAGCCCAAATAACTGAAGATGTCGCTGAATCTGCGGTGATTTCGACTGCTACCGTTGCAGGGGTTATTTTAGTCATGCTGATTGGAATAAACACCGTACGACAAAAGAATTTCGTGCGAGGAGCAGCCCGAGGATTTGTCACATGGGTTCCATTGATGGTTGTGGTCGTTTGGGTTTATGGGATAATGGGTCTTACTGGCTATCAACTCAACTCACAAACGGTAACGATAGGAGCTTTAACGCTCGGTCTGGGTGTTGATTACGCAGTTCATTTCACAACAAGAATGGAGGAAGAGGCGTTACATGCGCCCTTTGCACGTCCTTCAGAGTGGACAACCAAATCTGCAGCAACGACAGGACGTGCAATGTTTGGAGCAGCCCTAACTACTGCAGGAGGATTCTCCGTGCTGAACTTTTCATCGCTTGTGCCACTGCAACTTTTCGGTCAGGTTTTCGTTGTGGCGATTGTTCTTGCTCTGGTTTCAAGCCTCTTCTTACTTCCAGCTCTTTACACTCCTTTCCTCAAACAAGATGCTCGAAAGATTACTGAAAGTGAGGAGTGAGGAGTTGTTCTCACACTGATATCTCGTGTAAAGTGACGCTTCTTCAGTTGTGAATGTGCGAACTGTTGATGTGCTCTCGGCTTGTGGAGATTACATGGTTGACGCTCCAGTTGCAGGTCAAAGGGTCAAAGTTGAGGTCAACAGCCATAATGGTTTAACGACAATACAGGGTGTAGCTCTCCATCCTGCTGCCAAGAATCACATCACTGTGAAATTGGTCAATGGCTACAATGCAAGTTATCCGCTCGAAGAAGTGCAGTCGATTGAAATTCTCGGCTCACACACACCAAGCCCGGACGAAAATGCTTCTAGCACCGTTCTTGATGAAACACTTCCTCGTATCCGAATTCTCCATACTGGTGGGACCATCGCCTCAAAAGTCGATTACAGCACCGGAGCGGTAGTCGCCCGATTTGAGCCTGAAGAACTGATTGCTACTTTGCCAGAACTGAGTCATCTTGCAAACATCGAAGCGGTCAAACTCGGTAATATGTTCAGCGATGATATTCGACCCCAGCATTGGAATTCAATTATCCAAGCCTCGAAAAAGGCTTTTGATGACGGATGCGATGGTGTTGTGGTCACCCACGGCACAGATACACTGCACATTTCATCGGCTGCCCTAAGTTTTGCCTGGGGAGGAAAAGGAGAAAAACCACCTGGACGAATTGCCTTTGTTGGCTCACAGCGTTCTTCAGACCGAGGTTCATCTGATGCGAGCGAAAATTTGCTTTCAGCAGTTTACTGGGCCGCTCATGGACCTGCTCCAAGCGGCAACTCTGGAGACGGCGTTGTTGTCGTCATGCATGCTTCGAACAACGATGGCCTGTGTGCAGTGTATCCTGGAGTTGGTGTTCGTAAGTTACACTCTTCACGTCGAGACGCTTTTCAGACAGTTAATTGTGAACCACTTGCTATGATTAACGTGGAAAACGGAAAGTGTTCACACATACTTGAAGCAGCCTACAAGGAGGACCTGAGTAAGGCCTCAAATCGGCCAACTTGTCAAAGACCGACAACGTATGAAACGGGAGTTCGTATCGCTCAATTTGTAGCGGGGCCTTGGTTGCATTCAGAAGAAATTGAGGCAATAGTCCAAACCGGCGTCCAAGCAATTATCATTCAGGGGACCGGTCTAGGCCATTTACCAATTGACGATCCTGGAAAAGACGCACCGGAAAATACCAAAGTTTGGCGTGCACTTACTCGCTGTATCAATCGAGAAATTCCAATCATCGTGACCAACCAGTGCATCCACGGGCCTGTGGATATGAACGTCTATTCAAAGGGTCGAAAACAAATGGAGATGGGGATTCTTGGACACGGCAGTATCGCAGCGCCAGACACCGTTGTTGTCAAGGTTCATTGGGCACTTTCAAACGCAATGAAAGTTGAAGATGCGGTTGCTGGAAATCTCTGCGGAGAAGGAAATAATTTACTTCGAACATGAGCGCTTGAATGAAAAACCGAGAAGGGGTGGAGAAGGTATGGCAGGGAATTCGAGTGAACGCCTCGAGGAACTCCAATACAAGCGAGAGCAAGCTCGACTTGGTGGTGGATTGAAACGCCAAGAAGCCATTCGATCCAGTGGCCGAGGCACTGCCCGTGACCGCATTGCGCTGTTGCTCGATGAGGGATCTTTTCTTGAAATCGACTCCTTCGTAACCCATCGCTCAACAGATAACGGCATGTTCCTACACAACACGCTGGGTGACGGAGTAGTCGCCGGACATGGCACAATTAAAGGGCGAAGAGTGTATTGCTTTGCTCAAGATTTTAGCGTTCATGGTGGCAGTATGGGAGAAATGCATGCCAAAAAAATCGCCAAGATTATCGAAATGGCAGAACGTGTGAAGGCACCGATTATTGGCATGTGGGACGGAGGAGGACAACGAGCCCATGACGGAATATCTGCACTTGCGGGTACTGGAGAATTGTTGGATCGCTTGGTTCAATGCAGTGGCCGTGTCCCGATGATTAGTCTTGTTCTTGGCCCCGTAGTAGGCGTTTCTGCTCTTGCTGCAAGTCTTGCTGACTTCACCATCCTCGGCGAAGAACATGGACAACTCTTTCTCTCTTCACCGCTAGAGACTCCAGAAGTTCTTGAAGGTGAGATTGATGCTGCTGGACTCGGTGGGGCAAATCTCCACGCTTCACGCTCTGGAATCGCATGCTTGATTGCAGATGATGAGGATGATGCATGTTCGTTAGCTGCTGAAATATTGTCATATTTACCAGATCACAACATGGCTGAACCACCCCTAGAAGAATCTACAGACCCCGCTAACCGGCTAAATTCAGACTTGGAAACTCTCGTGCCAGAAAATCCGAACAAGCCTTATGACATGGTCAAAGTCGTTGAAGAAATAGTTGATGACGGGATTTTTGTCGAACTTTTTGAAGCATATGCAGATAATATCATCATCGGTTTTGCTCGTCTTGAAGGAAAGACTATTGGTGTTGTTGGAAATCAACCAAAGGTTTTGGCTGGGTGTCTTGACATCGACGCATCGATTAAAGCGGCACGGTTTATCCGCACCTGTGATTCGTTCAATATCCCCTTGGTTACCTTTGAGGACGTCCCCGGATTTTTACCTGGTGTCGTGCAGGAGTGGGGTGGAATTATTCGTCATGGCGCTAAACTCTTGTTCGCATATGCTGAAGCGACGGTTCCAAAACTTACTCTCGTGACGCGCAAAGCATACGGTGGAGCCTACTTAGCCATGTCTTGCAAGCATCTACAAAGCGATTACAACATTGCTTGGCCTACTGCTGAACTTGCAGTAATGGGTGCAGAAGGTGCGGTGAATGTCATTCACAGAGCCGAAATTGGAAAGGCCCCAGACGACCAAAAAGAAGCGACACGCCAACGTTTGATTGCAGAGTACAAAGCGAAATTTGGTGACCCTTATGTGGCTGCCAGAAATGGATGGTTGGACGATGTCATTGAGCCAAGTGAAAGTCGCCTACGACTCTGTAGAGCACTCAACATACTTCAATCCAAAAGAGAGTGGAGTCCACCAAAGAAGCACGGCAACATACCCTTGTGATTCACTGCTTCTGTCGAGCACGAGCCAGCAATCCCCCGCCAGTATTTGACTCAGGAGGAGTTGCCTCCTCTTCTTCTTCAATCTCGACCATTGGTAATTCTGGGGTTTTCTTGCTCGTTCCTTTACGGAGTATGATCACGATACTCAACAGAACAATCAAAACAAGTAAACTCAGGCCTACAACGAGAGTAACACCCA
>CABYOM010000024.1 GCA_902520595.1 uncultured Candidatus Poseidoniales archaeon
AGTTACAACAAGAAGTCGCAAAAGCCGTTGCTGCTGGAATCGAAAATCCGGATTGTCCGGATGATGTTGATCTTCACCGTCCAATTGTTGACGGTTTCACACTTCTTTCTGAAAGTGGAAAACCAATGCGTAGAGAACCCTTTGTCATGGATTGCTGGTTTGATTCGGGTTGTGCTCCTTTTGCCCAATGGCATCATCCGTTTGACGGTGGTGAAACCTTTGATGCGTCATTCCCAGTCGACTATATCTGCGAAGGTGTCGACCAAACCAGGGGATGGTTTTACACCTTACTTGCTGTATCAACAACCGTTTTTGACAAACCTGCTTACAAGCGATGCTTGAGTTTGGGATTGATTTTAGATGCTGAAGGGAAGAAAATGTCCAAGTCACGCGGAAATATTGTCGACCCCTGGGATCATTTCAATCGAGAAGGCGCTGATGCTACTCGATGGTACATGGTCACTGCTGGTGCACCTTGGAACCCTCTTAAGTTCGATTCAAACGGTGTTAGAGAAACCTATGCAAAGATGTTCTTGACGCTCTGGAACATCTACAAGTTCCATGCTGATTATGCTGCACTGGATGGTTTTGACCCTGAACTATCCTCATCTGAAGTCGCTTCTCGACCATCGCTTGACCGTTGGATTTTGTCTCGTCTTGCAACGACTGCACACAATTATCATGCAGATTTCAAGAGTTGGAACTTCCACAAGGCATGCCGTGACCTCGAAGATTTCATCGTCAACGATGTATCCAACTGGTATGTTCGACGTAGCCGGCGCCGTCTTTGGGATGATGCAGAGACGGTTGACAAGCTCGCATGCCAACATACTCTTCATGAAATCTTGACGACTGTATGCCGGTTAGTTGCTCCCGTTAGCCCGTTTATGGTTGACACAATACACCGAAATCTCACTGGAGAGACGGTACATCAAGCCGCTTGGCCTCTCGGAATTCCTGGCTCACTTGATGGCGCTACTGCTGACCACTGGGATGAACAGGAAGCTGCTGCGACTGCTGTTCTTCCACCTCAAGACCTCGATTTGGAAGCAACCATGTCGCTGGTTCGTGAACTGGCGGAAGTTGGCCGTAGGATTCGAGTTGAAGCGGGACGTAGGCAGAGGTTACCGTGTGCTCAAGGGTGGATTGTATCTGGTCCCGATATGAAAGAATTCCACGAGATTCTTGCTGAAGAGTTGAATGTCGAAACCATTGCTGTAGAGAATGACCTTGACCGATTCCAACAAATTGAACTTGCACCGAACTTCCGTGCGCTTGCACCAAAAGCAAGAAGCGAAGTCAATGCTGTAGCAGGCGAAATCAAGAATGCTGAAGACCCTGAAGCAATGTTTGCATCGATTCAAGCGGGGTCTTGCGAGATTATGGGTATTCAAATTGAAGAATCCGATGTGGAGATTCGACGAGTTGAGCGACAAGGGTTCGCCGCATCTACCGTGACCATTGGCCAGGGTGAAGATGCACAGCAAATCAGTCTCGTGCTTGACATGAACGACACTCCCGCACTTCTATCAAAGGGTCTTGCCCGAGATATTACTCGGAGAATTCAAGCCATGCGTAAAGATCTCAATCTCGCTATTGAAGCAACCATTGATTTGGAAGTTTGGACTCAAAATGCACCTGAAATGTTCGAACAGGACCGTGAATGGATTGTATCTGAAACTCGCGCTGCTGCTGCGATATTTTACACAGAATCGGAAACACCTTCAAGCGATGCTGAATCCTTTGAAGTCGATGGAACGGGTGTATGGTTCACAGTTTCATAAATCGGTGAACCCAATGCGAATCGTTTCATTGGTCCCCAGCCTAACCCTCACATTGTTTGATTTGGGTCTCGATAACACCAGTATTGTAGGGAGAACACCGTGGTGTATCCACCCCAAAAATCAGGTTGATAGCATCGAAATTATCGGTGGAACCAAGAATCCTAAACTGAAGAAAATTCTGGCTTTGAATCCAGATTTAGTGGTTCTGGACCGAGAAGAAAACCCAAAAGAGATTCACGATGCGCTCATAAAAAACGGAGTTGATGTTTTCGTATCTTACGTTGAGTCGCCTGAAGAAGTACCCAACATGCTGCGTCAACTCGGCAAGCAAGTTCAACGACCAAAGAACGGTGAAGCGTTAGCTCGAAATCTGGAAAAACGACTTCAATTACTTCAAGAAGACCGGATTCCTTCGATGAAAGTCTTACCAATGATATGGCATAAACCACTCATGAGTGTGAGTCCTAAAAAATACGCTGGGGCTTTACTTCAGTTGCTTGGAGTACACGTACCTGATATCGAACCGGACGGAAACGGGTATCCAGTGGTGACGATTGAACACATGATTGAACACGCTGTTGAAGGCCTTTTGTTGTCAAGCGAACCGCATGAATTCACCATGCAAGAAGGCGAAGAGATTGCCGGTCAGATCAAGAAAGCAGGAGGTGGAGAGGTCTGGTTTATCACAATTGACGGCGAGGCTTTGACTTGGTTTGGTTCGCACACTATAAACGGTGTATCTCATCTCCATGAAATCATTAAACGACTTTCTCAGACGATGAGAAATGAATCGACGACTTCAAAGATATGAGCGGAGACGCCAAATCATGCGTCGCGTCGCACTGTCCGTACTTATGGCAACTTCCATGCTGCTTGCGGGCTGTTTTGGCGCTGGAGAAAAATTGGTCGAAGAAGAAACGGTCGAGCCAATATGGGATTCATATTCACTGGTAGATATGATTCAGCATGAAGACCCAAGAATGTTCATGACCCTTGATTTACGAACCAATCAAACCACCAATACAACTTGGGCAGTCTTTGATGCCACTAAAGGTGGAAACTGTTGCGAGCATTATTTGGCAACAACCATCGAAGGTGATATTCTCAACATCGGAGGAGAATACCCCGTTTTCAGCGAAGACAGAGGTCATGCTTGGGACACTTACATCCCCGGCGTTCTGCCTGCTCTTGGCCAATGCGTGACCGCAATTCCGACAAACCCCGGTCAAGAAGGACTTGGAGAAGGCAGTATTGTTCAAGCGACAAACGGCGACATCATCTCAATGTCATGGTTCCCATACATTGGAGCAGACGGAAAAATAGACAAGTTCTATGCCATTCTGTATGATGATTCAGAAGATGAATGGAAGTGGTGCTACAACCGTCTGACTGAGCCTTTCTATGACCGTTCATGGCAAGTTGAAGTAGTCGGTCCAATCTCTTCAACGATAGGAAACGGAGATTGGGCAAGCATAGTTGTCTCGAATTTCTGGCACCAATCTCTCGATGCTGGAGGTCAAATTAGCGTTGATGGACTGAACTATTACCCCTTCCAGTTTACCGACCGCGATTCAAACGACCCTGTTGTTGAACTGGACCTCAACTTCACTGCAGAAGGTTTGAGTTCATACTACGATGTCAATAAGCCGCACAAAGAAATGAGGGCATTCCCAATGCCAACCGGTGGCCTCATCTTCCCAAGTTACTACTCAAACGGAAATGCTGCATACATGGACACCACTCTCTCGTGGAATGAATTAGAAGTTCAATTCCCGTCTGAATATTGCCATTATGACTCTGCAGGAACACTTCACTGCGTCGCAAATTCCGGCACCTCTTTCACTCACTACATATCCAAAGATGGGGCAGTGACGTGGCAAAACCAAACTTATGATATGAGTTCGGTCTCCTCCTCTATTGAAGAATGGGAATTCCAAGCCAATGGTGAATTGGACCTTTTTGTGCTTAACATCCGTTACCAAAGTAGCGAAGGACCAGATATAGACATGATCTACCATGTTCGAGGCTATTCAGAGGACATGTCACCTGACACGCTCACCTACATCGGTCAAGGTGACCTTGATTCTACCTCTGGAGCAGGAAATGATATTCGATTCGACTTTGCATCACTCGGTATACTCAATGATGGTGGTGTAGTGGTTGCTTACCACGATTCAACAGACCCAGACCCCTTGTTTGCCGTTGAACTCGAATTGCCATATTAGGTACGTTCGAATATTTACGCTGCGGCAACGCAACGTTCGTGCAAACATTCTGGTGGCGTGAAATACATTCTGTCTTCTGGAATGAAGGTATCCAACAGAAGAGTTGAGGTCTCACCTTCCTGAACAAATACAACCGAGGAAGTGCTAGCAGGCAAGTAATCCTCACCTGTCGATAGAAGACTCAATCGAAGTGTATGTCCTTCTGAGATCTCTGCATCCAAAGGCATGAACTCCATTTTGGCATTGATGGTTTGTAAAACAGGAGTCCATGTTTGAATCTCATCACCGCCCGCATGGTAACGTAAATCCATGATTGCATGGCCAATATGGATGCAATTGTTTGCATCGTCACAGTCCTCGAGCAAGGCGTAAAGTTGGCCACCAACAGATGCAGTGGTGACATCGACATGAAGCCGTGGAGTTCCAGCTACGTAGATTGACTCAGTAAGAGGTTCGGATTGCCATACTGGACCCGTATTCGCATCAGGGAATACTGTGGTTCCTCCGCCAATGTTGGCCAGTGAGCCGCCTAAATCAAAGGATACTTCTGTGATATCACTGGGGGGATATCGGTCTTCAAGTCGCCATGAGCCTTGGTTTGATTGAATCTCGATGTAAAGACCTGGTTGCTCGCCTACGCCTCGAAGATAGAAATCAAACCATTCCAGTAAGTCTTGCATCCAATCGTATCGCATCATCTCGGGGAATGCTTCACCACCTCGGCCACCCATTTCTGAGCGGTCATCAAGTTGGACTGGGCGGTCGGGATAATCATGGTCCCACTGGCCAAACAGACCCTTCGCCTCAATTCCCGCGTCCTTCAGGGCATTCATCGTCGGAACGGCCATGTGTGGATCAACATTCCAATCATGCATGCCTTGTATCAGGTAAACACTGCCTTGATAGTTGTTTAACACTCGTTCAAGGAAATAACGTTCAGCCCAGTAATCACCAGCGACTTCAGAGCCAAACATGTAGGCAGCAACTCCGGTCCCTGGTCCGATGATGTAATCAGGACATATGTTTTGGTAATCTTCCTCATCCCCATCAAGTCCGTATGAGCCATAGACTCCGTTGTGCATAATTGGTGCTCTTGCTTCAGAAGAACCGTTACGCCACATTAATTCTTTGACGCCAATCAAACCGGAAATCGGGACGATGGTTTTGAGATAGTCGTGTTCTGCACCGAACATTGCTGCTTGCCAAGGCGTACTTCCATCGTATGATTTACCAATCATACCGACTGCTCCATTCGACCAGTTTTGTTCTGCCAACCAACGAACTGCAGCATCGTTGCCGAGTTGTTCGGCATTACCCATCAAATCCATGCAATGGTTTGAACGTCCAGTTCCCGAGACGGAAACTTGTGCAAACGCAAAACCGTGAGGAAGGATTTGATCGATAATCATCTGCCCAAGCCAGGTACCGGGCACTTCAATGGATGGCGTATCAACCGATGCTTCTTGGAAATAAGGACCAAATTCTGCAATGACGGGGACGGTAACGCCTTCTGGGACATTTGGACGCCATACTGCAAGGCTGATGACCGCTCCATCAGGTGCAGCACCACCTTCTTCAATCGGCAATGCGTATTGGACAAAATGGTGCGTAGAGTTCCATTCATTATCGGTTGCTAAAGGCTCGTAAGGACCCACTTCGAGTGCGACGCTGAACTCACCCTCCGTTTGGTAAGGAAGTGTATTACGCTCCCATACTGGCACTCTGAAACTGGATTGCTGGCTCTCGTCATCGATGATTTCGACTACTGCACTACCGAATACTGCGGAAACGAAAAGAAAGACAAGGGCGACGGCAATTGTTGAACCTAGGACGAGATTAAATTCATGAGTCATGCGGGTTTGACCAACAGGTTGGGAGATAATGATGGGATCGGGAATTGCCTTAGCATCTTGACTCACCTCTGTCCACCAACCTTCCCTAGTGTCTCCTTCATTTGAGGTTAACGCGACAATGCCATCAATGAAGATATACACTTTTCACGTCAAATGAGGGTGTTTGAGCAATATCCTCAAAAGCCCTTGACAATCGATGCGTTACATGGTTCTGAGTACCTTGCCCGGCGTTGGTGAACGACTTGCCCAAAAAATAACCGACCACTTTGGTGGAGAAGACCAAGCGCTTGCCTCCTTGAAATCAGGGGATATCGCCCGAATTGCTGAGATCGATGGCGTTTCTCCAAAAAGAGCGTTGACGCTTGCTCGAATGGTTGCGGGTCAATCAGGCTCCTTCTTAGCAACGAAGGAGGCAGAACGTTTGCATCGTAGCCTGCTCAATGACATTGTTACATTTGCTTCATGCGCTGCCACACGAGAGCGGATGCAATTACTGATGCCAATTGAAAATCCTGCCGAACGAAGGTTGAAAGTGAGTCATGCAATGAATTATGCCAAGAAATATTCTGAACGTATGAAAACGCTCAGTGGACTGTTTCACAACCTTCGACAAACCCGATTCAACAATGAGCGATATGAGCGAGTTGTTGTGTGCAAGGAGCAAATTGAATTATTCAAAAAATGGTGTCGAGTATTACAACCAGGTGATGGAGAAACTTGGAAGGATTATACCGTATTCAAATCAGTAACATGGATCGGTTCGGGGGCGCCAGCAGATGTGCCCGATGGATGGGTCGTTTTACCAAATGCCAACAACACGGAATTGATTCTACCTGAACGAACAATCGATTGGTTTCGACACAACATTCGAACACTTACCGTTATTGCAGACGTGGTGCAAATGAGCCGCAATCCTTCTGAAAAACACCCATTTATCAACGAATTATACGAACTTACCGTGGGGCTTGAACAACTTCCTGAAATCCTCATGAGTATCGATGACCAAGGTGATTTAGACACCATAGCAGAAGTGAAGGACCGACTTTGGAAAACTGCAAAATCTCTCGAAGAACAAGTCAACACTGAAGTTGGTCAAGCGATGAATGATGCAAAAATGGATTTGAGCGGTGCAGAATTACTCGAAGCACTCTCAGATGGTGCAGCATTCCAGAGAAAATTGCAGGAGGCTACAACCGATGTCATCAATGAGGCAATGGAAAAAGCCAAGCAAACCATGGTCGAGACACTCGAAGGAACGGGTGTTCGATGCCCTTACGAAATATTTTCTTCACAGTGGCCAGCGAAGATAAATCGTAAAACCATCGATGAAATTGATCAGGCGTTGGAAACAAAGCTCAAGACTGGAGAGATCGAGCATATGCTCATTCTCGCTAAGAAACTGGGTCCTTTGCGAGAACGTTGTGAAGAAGTGGTTCGTTCGCTGATTGAATTCGATCAGTGGGTCTGTATTGCACAATGGGCTTTAGAGAGAAACTGCGTTCTTCCTGAAATGGTCGACCATGGGATATTTATCGAACAGGGAAGGCATCTTCTCCTCGGTTGCCAACCAGACCCTGTCACTTATGGACTAGGATTTGCGGCAGACGCACAAGATCAGCAATCTCTCGCACTGCTTACTGGCGCTAATTCAGGCGGCAAAACTACGCTTCTAGAGTTACTTGCCCACACCTGTATTCTTGCTCACATGGGCTTACCTGTCCCAGCCGATTCTGCCCGTGTTGGACAAGTTGATGCACTGCATATTCTTGCCAAAGCAGGCGGAACACAAAGTGCAGGCGCTCTTGAACAGACACTGGTCGAATTAGCAAATGTCGTCAGTGACCCGACTCCAAAATTGATTCTTGCTGACGAATTAGAAGCCATCACTGAGCCAGGTGCTGGAGCTCGAATCATTGCCGGAATGTTGCTGGCAGCAGAAGCACAAGATGACACGACCATGATGCTTGTGACCCACTTAGCGCCTGCAATCATCAAGGCAACTGGACGTCAAGATTTGCGGGTTGATGGTATAGAAGCAACTGGTCTTGATGCAAACTTGGAACTGATGGTAGACCGAACTCCGAAGAGGGACCACTTGGCTCGCTCAACACCTGAACTCATTGTAAAACGTCTCGTTGAACGAAGTGACGGACATGCACAAAATCTGTTCAGAGACATCCTTTCGATGTTCGACTGATCAGCAGATTCGTCCTGCATCTGCAGAGTATTCATGCATTGGCGCTTGGAAAAAGTCAGCACAGGTTCTGTTCACTAAAGGTAGCGTCATGGTTGAAGCAGCCCAATTAATGGTGTATCCGCCAACAGCAGCCGGAGAAGGTACGTAGTCGTCACCCGTTTGAGAGAGAGTAATGTGAATAGATTCACCTGCTTCAAGGAAAACATCCATTGGCATAAATTCCATTTTAGCCGTGACAGTGGAGAAAGCAACAAGTGCCAAGTTTCCATCTCGTCCTCCATCTGCAAACCGGAAGTCCATCACCGCATGACCGAGGTGTATTCCTGAATCGTCTTTCATTTCTAAGAAGGCATGACCACCATTTGCAGTGTGTGGAGTTACTGATATGTGGAATGTCGGCATTCCAGCAATGTGAACATCACGATCGAACGGACCATACGTCAACGTGACTGGGTCAAGAGAAGTGAATGCGATTGAAGCGCCGCTTGGATTCATTTCCTGCCCGTTCACAGTGAAGTATTCAGTGTCTGGAGCAGGATACGTTGTCTCAAGTCTCCAACCTCCGCGATTATCTTGCATTTCTACACCAAGAGTTGGAGCTCGTCCTTCGCCTTTGAGATACCAGTCGAACCAATACAGCATTTCATCTGCCCAATCCCATCGTAGAGTGTATGGATAGGCTTCAGCACCCTCCCCTGCAGGTAATCCTTCGTGACCGGATTTACGGTCTGGATAATCATGTGCCCACTGACCTGCAAGAGTTTTGGTTTCAATCCCAGCTGCTTCCATAATTTGGTGGGTTGGGAAAGCCATGTGAGGATCGACGTTCCAGTCTTGCATTCCCTGAATAATATACACTGAACCGTTGTAATTTTCTACAACACGGTCAATGAAGGAGCGCTCGGTCCAATACGTATTGCCGGCATAGTCAACCATACCACCTGAAAGGTATGCTGCAGGACCGTTAACATAGCCTTCAACGTAGCCTTCACAGAGATTTTCGGGGTCCTCTGCATCGCCGTCAATTCCAAATGAGCCATAGACACCGTTGTGCATAATTGCACCTCGTGCCTCCATACTTCCATTTCGCCACATCAGTTCATGAACGCCGATTAAGCCGGACATTGGAACGATGGTTGCCAGGTGAGGGTTTCCGAAAGTAGCAGCCTGCCAAGGAGTTGAACCATCATAGGATTTACCAATGAGTCCAACTTTGCCGTTTGACCAAGATTGTGTTCCGAGCCAAGAGACCGCTGCATCAATACCGCGTTGTTCATCGGTTCCCATGAGGTCCATGCAGTGGTTTGACTCACCAGTGCCAAACACAGAAACTTGTGCGACCCCATAGCCGTGAGGAACATAATTTTCAATCAAAAATTTACCCAGACGGTCTGCTGGAGTGAGCGCGTCAACGTCGCCGTCGTTGTAGTAAGGTCCTACTTCTGCAATGACGGGGACTTGACATTCCGCAGAAAGATTCGCAGAAGTCCAATCGCATCCCTCAATCACAGGTAGCCAAAGTCCGAGGTGAACCTCAGCATTACCAGTAATGCCAGAGCCTCCATCTGCTGCGGTAATGGTTGGAACTGGAACAAAAACCGATTGAACGGCATCAATTGCGTAACTTCCGTTGACCGATACTCGAGAGTAAATATCAGAATCATCGTATTGCATTTGACTGCGTTCCCATGGCTCTGGATAGACGTCATAAAGTGCAGAATCTTCGCTTTCCCCGACGTTTTGCTCGCCAAAGCAACCTGACAAACTCGATGTCATCAAGACGAACAAGATTAGCCACGGACGGAAGTTCATATGTAAGGCTGGTGGGGTGTGTTTTTTGAACGCACCGGCTGTTTGGTCTTCGAGAAAAATTATTCTTGCGCGTCTTCAGAATCCTTTCGACTTTTCAGTTCTGCTCGAACTTCATCCATGTCCAACTCACTGATTTTGCCCACCAAGTCTCGTAGAGCATCTTCGGGAAGAGCCCCGGGTTGCATGAAAACGCCGATACCCTCTTTGAATGCAATCGTTGTGGGAATTGAACGGATGTTGAAAGATTGAGCAAGTTTCGGTTCGGCTTCTGTATCGATTTTTCCGAAAACGACATCTGGAAAATCTTCAGAAACGCGCTCATATACAGGACCATATGCGACGCATGGTCCGCACCATGATGCCCAAAAGTCGAGCAGTACGATGGAGTTATTGTCGATAATGTCGGAAAAACTGGGTTCATTAATTTCAATGGTAGCCATGGAAGTTTGTGAAAATCGGCACTACTTCAACATGTTCGTTCGTAGTTGATTGAGCGACGAGTTCATGTGCTCACGGCTAAAGGATGTTCCATGCGCCTCTATCGATTGGCTACTCTACTAGTCCTCGTTCTATTCCTTGCACCCCTGATTCCATCCGCTCCGGAATCCTTTGAACCTAGGAATGTCGTCGAAGTTGATGCACGGAATTCAGACATTGTCGTATCTGAACTCTTCAGGAGTCCAAACCAACTGAAATCGAACGCTACTAATTCGAATATCTACAACGCTGTCGACTGGAACGGCGATGGCGATTATGGCAAATATTCAGACCAGTTCATTGAATTGTGGAACACCGGTTCATCTCCAGTGAATGTTTCTGATTGGGTTCTCAGTTCAACCTCCGGCAGCCCTCCATGTCAACTCGCTTGGAATACTGTCATTGACCCGGATCAAAGAATCGTAATATTCAGTGCGGACTCCGATATAATTCTGAGTTATTTTGATGAGGAAACTGTTTCTATTACAGACACTTCAAACACACTCGCCAACTCAATGACGATTCCAAAAGAGTTCGGATTTTACGGTAATTCGATTGTGATTGATTCGTCCGGTACTGCTGTTGAAGTTGACCCATCGCCTGGATGGGGTCCAAATGATCCTGATTCAACCGTTGCTCTCAACATCGTAAAATGCTTTAAAGTTCCAGAAGCAGGCTCTGATGCATTCATTCTCAAAGGGCGTGTTGTCACTATGGAAAGTGAGAACAGCGTCATGAACCAAGGCAATGTCTTGGTTCGTGATGGAATGATCGAAGCCGTATGGTCATCGAGTTCCTCAATCCCGATTAGCGCTGACCTCACCAATGCAGTTATTATCGAAACCAATGGCACAATCTATCCTGGACTTATTGATTTGCACAACCATGTCCACTACAACCATATTCCATTGTGGGATTTCAATGTTCATTTGAGTGAAAGTCAACGCTCGGACGAGGGTGGATACACAAACCGATACCAGTGGGGGAACAACTACGATTACGGCCCAAGTATCACATGGATGAAGAACAACGTCCAACAGAACAGCCGTTGGGGAATGGCAAGTGAACAAATGAAGTATGCGGAAGTTCAAACTGTAGCTGGTGGCGTGACTGCAATTCAAGGCTCGCCGGGTTCAGGCACTTCTGCATGGGACAGCATGTTGGCTCGAAACGTCGAATTGTACAATTTCGGACAAGACGGAATCTCAACTTGTGCCGTATGCGGTGCAGCAGATGACGACTATTCTGGAAGCCATTTGATTTCACAAAATCAATCAGGTACACTGAACGCTTGGTTTGTTCACTTGGCTGAAGGCGTTGACAGCAGCAGTAAATCCGAATTTGATGCACTGTGGGATAAGGGCCTCATTATGGATGAAACTGTTGCCATTCACTGCACTGCCCTTGACCGTTCACAATTTGATAAGATGGCAACTGTTGGAGCCGATTTAGTATGGTCACCGATATCAAACCTCTTACTCTACGGTAACACGACTGATGTTCGGGCCGCTGATGCTGCTGGTGTTACGATTTCAATCGCCCCAGATTGGGGACCAAGTGGTTCAAAGAATAATTTACATGAACTCAAAGTTGCTGATTTATGGAATAAAGATGTGATGAACACCTACTTCACCGATTATGAACTGGCTGCAATGGTGACCAGCAACCCTGCTAAGGCAGCAAATTGGGACGCCTTTGTTGGACAAATAAAACCTGGAATGTATGCTGACCTTGTTGTCATGGACACTTTCCACGACGACCCATATCGAAACTTGATTGAAGCGATTGATGCTGATGTTCGACTGACCGTTGTTCAAGGGAAAGCGGTGTTTGGTGACACCGATATCATGACCGCTATCAACCAAGATGATTGGGAACCAATCAACGGCGGTGGTGTCTCAAAGGCTGTCGACGTCACTTCATTGTCTGAGGTCGATGGCTCTCAAACGTGGGAAAGTATCGAAGCAGGAATGGAAATGGCAATGCGTAACAATGTCTCAGAGATTCGTCAACACTGGTCTGCCCCAGATGGTGTTGCATGGGAGACAGATGAAGATGTCCAGGCATACCTCGATACGGAATTTGACGGCAAGAATTCAGCCAATAATGGAGTTTCCCAGTTGAAGAGCATGACTGTTGACCCTATTTTCACCACAGGAGACGAGCGCTACTTCGACGTCGTTAACCGAAGCACCCATGGAAATATGCACGTCGACCTTACCAAACTCTATGCCTATTATGACATTCCAATGGATGCTGGAGAGCGAACTGGAGTCAATGTGGATCTCGATACTGACCCTCAACAAGACGATACATCTGGTAACTCGAATAATGATGATTCAGACACCAATGGTAACACGGACGACACAGGTTCCAATGACAATGCAGATTCAGACGACAGCACCGGTGATTCGACAAACACAGACTGCTTGCCCGGAGATACTTCAGAAGCATGCGTCGAAGAAACCGAGGGCATGGTTGACACGGATGGCAGTGCGTCTGATAGCACGCAGAATAAGGCGATTTTTGCACTGATTGGTTTGGTTGCCGTCATGGCGTTTGGATTGTTTTTAGCCGGCCAAAGCAGTGCTGACGAACTCAACCTGAATCAGGAGGCACTGATTGAGAAAATGTGGGATGATGAGGACATTGAGGAAGCGACTCAACTGAAATCTGATGATTCAACATTTGTCCCAGCCTTGCCTCCGATGGATTTCGCTCCACCAAAATTAGGTGAAGAAGAGTGATTATTCAAGGGTCCAAGAGGGACCTTCAGGTGTATCCTTAACCATAACACCCATCGATTTGAGTTGATCTCGAATCTCATCGGCCTTCGGCCAATCCTTGGATGCCCTTGCTTCACTGCGAGCGACAAGTAAACGTTCAACCTCATCCGCCACCTCTAAACGACGAGGGTCTTCTTCTGGCTCTGCAAGTGCCATCTCTCTTGAAGGAAGAACACCAAGAACTGTTCCTGCAGTTTCTTCGAGCCAGTCGACTGCGTAGTGAGCAAATGCATGGCGATCGGTATGATCAATATCGCTGTCGAGCATCTTACTGATTTCTCGGACGGCTCCCAATACTTTGGCAACCGCTTCACGGCTGTTAAAATCATCATCCATGGCTTGAGCAAATCCTTCACCCATCTTTTCAAGCATTCCTAATGAACGAGATAAGGGCTGCTGGCTCGATATTTCGGCATGTGGTAAATCCACTCGAGGCGTGTCAGAATCAAAAAGATTCAGCGCACGCACATAGGTTTCTAAAATTCGGTTATAGTTTCGCTCTGCGTCTTTAAGAATCGTTTCATTCATATCAATTGGTGAACGGTAATGAGCATTAATCAAGGAAAACCGGAGAACCATTGCGTCTACTTTTTCCAAGATGTCTTGGATAGTCCAGAAGTTTCCAAGCGACTTGCTCATTTTCTCCCCATCGATGTTAACAAAGCCGTTGTGCAACCAATGATGAACGACTGGGCTGCATCCCGTATGACATTCGCCTTGGAAAATTTCTGCCTCGTGATGTGGGAATCGCAGGTCATGGCCTCCACCGTGAATATCGAATTGTTCACCGAAATAATCCATTGACATCGCCGTACATTCGATGTGCCATCCTGGTCGACCAGGACCCCATGGAGAATCCCAAGTTGGTTCATCCGGTTTGGCTGCTTTCCAAAGGGCGAAGTCCTTGTGGTCTTTCTTTGCAGAGCCTGTTTCACCAACACGACCTCCTGCACCTGAGCGAACGGCTTCGATGTTTTGACCGGTCAATGCACCGTATTTTTCTGGAGCAGAATCAATGTGGAAGTAGACACCTTCATCGGTTTGATACGCATGACCTTTATCGATAAGGTCTTGAGTTATCCGAATCATATCATCAACGTATTCAGTACATCGTGGGTAGTCATCAGCTCGTAGGATATTGAGTGCGTCCATGTCTTCGTAATACGTAGCAATATTGTCATCAACCAAGACTTTCCAGTCAATCCCAGTTTCATTGGCTCGATGAATAATTTTGTCATCAATATCAGTGAAATTTTGCACATAGTGAACGTCAAAACCGGATGCTTCAAGCCAGCGATGAATCAGATCGAAAGCCAAGTAACACCTTGCATGACCCAAGTGACAACGGTCGTAAACAGTCACCCCGCAGACATACATCGAAACTTTCCCGGGTTCCATGGTCGAGAAATCGACCTTGGTTCTCCTTCGTGTGTCATGCAGTCGGATAGGCATGGGATTCAACCAGCGGTATGAACAGCCTCACTTGAAGGTTAAGATACCTCGGCTGGTAGGACAGCGTGGTTGAGACGTGTATGGTGGCTCCAAAGACGATTTTTGTTACCGGAGTAAATGGCCATATTGGCAATCATATTGTTCGCGACCTGCTTGAACACGGATACAAAGTCATTGGTTCAGTTCGGGATCTCAATGACCCACTCAAAGTTGACCATGTACGTCAACATGCTATCGACCTCGGGTGCGAAAATAATCTACAGCTTGTCGAAGGTGACGTTCTCGATGCTGATGGCTGGACTGAAAAAATCAAAGGTTGCGATGCTTTATTCCACACCGCTACAGTTTATTCAAACTCTAAGGATGCCGAGATTATCCTTGACACAGCCAACAAAGGTACCTCTCATCTTCTAACAGCAGCAAAAGAGGCGAACATATCACGGGTAATTTACACTTCAAGTATTGCAGCAGTTGGCTCTTTGCCAAAAGGACGAGAAAAAAACGAAGACGACTGGCAAACACTCCGCTCTTCGCCCTATACCGTCGCTAAAACAGAATCGGAAAGGCTGGCATGGATGCTTGCGAAAAAGCATCAATTGGATTTACGCGTCATTAATCCAGGTGGAGTTCTTGGAGGTGGATTTGTCAAACCAACACCGAGCGTCGATTATTTCCCGGATGCAATAGCAGGAAAATTCCCCGCTGCCCCAAAAATCCCAATACCGGTCGTCCATGTTCGAGATGTAGCTATTGCTCATCGCAGAGCATTTGAAGTTGAAGAGGCTGAAGGTCGATTCATTGTAGCTCCTCACAAAAACAAAACCATTGCTGATGTATGCAGAACCATCCGTGAAATCTATCCAAATACAAAATCACCTCGATATGCCATACCTCGCTCTTTGATGTTCATTGTCGTGTTTCAGGATTGGCTGATGGGAATGTTTGGCGCTCAGCGCCGAATGACAAGAAAAGCAGTAAAAGGATATTTCAAAGGTGACGCAAATATCTCTTCTCAAAAAGCAACTGAAGTATTAGGCATCGAGTGGGAATCTTTCGAGACTTGCATAAAGGACACTGTGGAGGCATTTAACAGTGAACCCTGAAAGTAAGGCCGGGAGTCAATCCACCGCATTCAATTTGAGTGACCGTTCATTTGCAAGAATAGGTTGGCTCTTACCGTTGGTGACAGTCACCTGTTCGATGGGTGTTCATCTGTTGAGTGGAAATGCTCGAGATGTTCCTTTTTTTATCTCTGAATCTGATTACCCTGGAATTGAACGATGGATATTCACAACTGGATTGGCACTCACTGGAGTGGTTCTTTGCATCCTTTCGTATCGTTTCAGAAATATGTTTGATGCCTCTGAACACATTACGAAGTTGCGTATTTCACACACCTCTGGAATGACGACCGGCATATCACTTGTCGTGTTGGCTTTTGCGAATATGTATGACTATCTCGTCTTGCATTGTATTGCTTCTATTTTTGTATTCGGCGGGGGGTTAGTTTGGGGGGGGTTCAACCCATTTACTCTTCGATATTTCAAGGAGAGCAGCCACAACACTTCGACGTGTTGGACTCACCCTGGCGTTGTTTGGCTTTGTTGGGATGAACCTCATTATCACGTTGTACATCGCGTTTAACATATCTGATGTGACACAAAATGGTTCACTGCAGATTAGGCTTGATGAATTGCAACCAGTGATCGATTTTGCTGCTCCTGCGGAATACATTCTGTTCCTTGGCCTTATCATCACCATGGCCTCAATCGATTGGGACTTGAAAGAAAACGAGGCATCTCATTCAAGTGATTGAAGTGGTTTTACCAACGCTTCTGTCATGTTGATAATCGGTAATTCCAAATTGAATTGAAGGCACTCTTCATCACTCATCTCGCCGAGATCAAGAGCTTTTTCAATGACGTTTGAAACTGCTTCTGGGTGATATTGAACGGTAAGAATTGGTCGCTCAGGATGTTGGCAGGCTGCAATCGCACAATGTTGAGAGGATGCAATTACTCTCATCTCACCTGCATCAGTAACATGGTCTTGGTGGGTAAATAGGGCATGAACGACTCGCCCATCCTCATAGGTCACTTCGCTAACAAAGGCACTGTTTTGTTCCGCTCGTCTCACCTGGCCGCCAAGTGAGGCTGCTATAATTTGATGGCCAAAACAAATACCGAGCAAGGGTGTAGTGGTTGTTTGAATCAAGTGTGAAACTTCATCCATCCATCCTTCCCATTGTGAGACATTTCTTTTCGAACCGGTAATAATTATCAAATCTGCATCCACAGGATGCTCTACAACTGTTCCAAATTCATAATCAACTCTTTGGGACACATGAGGTGACCAAAGAGACACCTTCTTTGAATCAAAGTGTGAAAGAATTTCTCGTACACCTTCACGACCAAAGGCTTGTCGTTCAGCAAGTAGGTCCACAACAAGAATATGCATCACTGACGGCCTCCAAGAGCGAGGATTTTCTGGTCTAAAGAGGACAATGCAACCGTGGACGGGTCGATACCTTTCTCGCATGAACCCAACCAAACTTGAACAAATATATCTCGATGAGAAAGGACATGCTTGATTTCGCCAATGAACGAAAGTGCATCAACATCAATTTCCTCTTCCATACGAGGGCCCCAAAGTCCGGCTAAAATACCGTTATTTCCCCTCTTGACCAAATGTGGTAGGCCAGTGCTATCATAGCGAAGTTCACACATCAGGTCAAGTCGTTTTCTCTTCACTTTTTTTGGTTGAGGGAAGGATACAGCATCACTTTGCCCGGAGCAAGTTTTCGACACTGGGCATTGATCACACTTCGGACGCTTGGGCGTACAAACCGTAGCACCTAATTCCATCAAAGCTTGATTCCAATTGCCCGCATCGTTGGTAAAAAGCGTGCTCGTCGCCCAAGATTCAACCTCTTTGACTGAAGGATTCAACGACTTATTTTGCCGTGCCATAACTCTGCGGATATTGCCATCAACGCAAGCGACAGGTTCACCATGTGCGATACTCGCTACTGCTGCCGCAGTATATGGCCCAACTCCTGGCAGTCCGAGAAGTTCGGCGGAGGAGGTGGGGAGTATTCCGTCATAACCACCTTGTTCAGTTGGGAGACATACTTGGCAAGCCAGAGCATGAAGGCGTCGAGCACGGCTGTAATAACCCGCACCTTGCCACAGATGAAGCACCTCATCAACCTCAGCATCAGCCATTGCTTGAGGTGTAGGAAATCGTTCGACGAGTTTTATCCAATATTCAATACCCCGACTTACTTGGGTTTGTTGAAGTAAAATCTCTGAAAGAAGGATTTTCCAACTGTCTTTCGTGTGTCGCCAAGGAAGGTCCCTTTTTTTCTCTGAATACCATTCCAATAAATGACCTTGGGATAGATGCAGTACCACGTTCCCACCTCCTCGGTTGATCAAGCCTCAGCAATTTCCGCTTTTGCCTTCTTTGCCTCAATTGCCGCATCATTAGCTTTGATTTGTTCCCAAACAATTTCTGCGATATCTTTGACTTCCATTTCCGAGCCAATCGCAGAGAGTCCGTCGGTAACCATGGTGGAGCAGAATGGGCAACCGACTGCAACGGTATCAGCACCGGTTTCAGCAAGTTCCTTTGAACGAATAATATTCACACGATCATAGCCATCATCAACGTGTTCTTCCATCCACATTTGTGCACCACCAGCGCCACAACAAAAAGATGCGTCACCGTGGCGTTCAGTTTCAATATCAACACCACCAATCGCATCTCGAGGTGCGTCTAATTCGCCTCCAATACGACCCAGATAGCAAGGGTCGTGATACGTCACTGAACCGTCATGCTTCGGTTCAGGGAGCATTCCTTCAACCTGCAAGTGGTTGATCAATTGTGAATGGTGCATGACCTCAATATCCTCTCCACCGTAATCCTTGTACTCTTTTCCAAGTGTGTGGAAACAGTGCGGGCATGAAGCGACGATTTTCTTCACACCGATTTCTTCGAATGTTGCAATATTGGTTTCAGCGAGCATTTGGAACAGGTATTCATTTCCGGCTCGACGAGCAGCATCTCCGCTGCAGCCTTCTTCCATACCAAGAATTCCGACATCAAGTCCCGCTTCTTTCATGATATTGATGGTGTCTCTCGCGACTTTCTTATTTCGCTCATCGAAGGATGCTGCGCATCCAGCGAAGTAGATGTATTCTGCCGGTTCTGCAACTTTGACATCAAGGTCAGCGGCCCAGTCTGCACGCTCGTGAGAGGGCAAGCCATAGGGGTTTGAATCAGATTCAAGATTTTCAATGGTCGCCATGAGAGGCATCACAGTTTCCTCAACCGATTCATCAAATTCCATACGTTCCATCATCAAGTGACGACGAGCATCGGTTAATTTTGGAACGTGGTCGATGTAAATTGGGCAGGCTTCAACGCAAGCATGACAGGTCGTACATGCCCAAATTGCTTCTTCACCAAAGCGAGCAATGATGTCTTGTTCAGGCGTTTCTCCTGCTAAAAGTGTAGTCGCATTATCGTTAGCATAATGGCGGACATCGTGAATAATTTGCATTGGATTAAGGGCTTTACCCGATGCATAAGCAGGGCAGACATCTTGACACCGTGCACACGAAGTGCACGCCCAGCCATCAATGAGATTTCGCCATGTCAAATCAGTATAATTGACCGTTCCAAACGATTCAATATCAAGATCGTCCAAAGTTACTGCCATTCCATCTTCGCCTCTAGCAAGTGGTTCCATAGCGCCCATTGGACGCATGTCATGAAAGAAAACATTCGGAAATGCCATGACTAGATGCATGTGTTTGGATAACGGAATCAGGAACAAAAAAGTAGAAATCGCAAGCATGTGCATCCAATATGCACCGACGACTACGGTCGTGCTCGGCACAATTGCTGAAGCGACCCATGCGCCAATTGGCTCCCAAGTTGAAGAAACAGTGGATTCACCCGCTTCAACAAAGAAAGAGGTAACTGTGATGGTCATGATAAGAATAAGGATGAAGTTTCCTTCAAGTTGTGATTTTCCCTTCAATTTTTCAGGCGTGAAAATGACTCGCCGAACCAATGCAGCAATACAGCCAATCAGAGCAAGCGTGTAACCAGTTTCAACAACGAGATTCCACGGACCCCGCAAGAGGTTTGGCAAGACATTGTGGGAAAACCAATTCGCAGTTGCTAAATCAAACATATCGGTTGATAGCATCAAAAATCCCCAAAACATGAGGACGTGAATGCCCCCAGCAACACGATCTTTGAGAACTTTTTTCTGTCCGAGCCAACCAGTGATGACTTCCTTTATACGCGCTCCCCAGTTATCGAACCGGTCATCCGAGGAACCTTTGAGAACTAGACGTGAAGCCTTGACAACTTGATAGAGGAAAAAAGAACCTGAAACTCCACCAAGAATGAGTAAAAGAACCCATCCTGAAAAAGGACCATACATCATAGTTAATGGATGTTCCATAGCAAAAAGTCCCCCAGGGAGTATCCCCGTACTTTATCGCATGCATGTTCAATGCTTCAATGCACCGACAATTATCCATTCTACAGCGTCGGCTGAGAACAAGGGATATGAAGCGCGAGGTGCTGGTGAACTTGAGGGGGAATGAATGGGACGAGTTACAGCAAGCGCCCCCGGAAAGTGTATTCTCTTTGGCGAACACGCAGTTGTTTATGGGCAACCCGCTGTTGCTGTAGCCATAGAACAGCGTATTTCTGTGAAGATCGAAACGCTGGCATCAGACAGTAAAAACTGGAAAATTGACGGTATGGAATTTAACCCTAAGCGTCACCCACACGTTCAAGCACTGCGCAATCGAATATGGCAGTCAGGCCAAGGTGCACCGAATCTATCCATTCAGATCACTGGAGACATTCCTCCGGCTTCAGGACTTGGCTCCTCTGCAGCGCTTTCCGTCGCTGCGAGTGCTGCATTGAGGACTGCTCGAGGCAGATGGTATAACGAATCTGAAGGGCAGAAAACCAAGCACTGGTCCGAAGGATATTCGAGCTATTTTGACGATCCTGGAGTCTATTCAACGAATAAAAGGGAATTCGATTCGTTCCGGCATGGAGACGATGGTAAAGCAGTTCGTTATGTGGCTGGCGAGAATACTGTAGATGTTGATGAATGTGCTTTACTTGGCCATGCAGTCGAGGCTGCTGCCCAGGGCGGTCGTGCATCTCCAATGGATGCATCAACGTGCGCCCATGGCGGGATAGTCTTACTTTCCGATCAAATTGAAACGAATGAACAATTCCTCTACACGCGTCGACTGACGACCCCGGAAGGTCAGCGATTGTGGCATTTGCACTCAATTGAGTTAGCACCAGCAGAAGAACAGGTCTACTTGGTCATTGGAAACACGGGTGTTTATGCTCCTACTGCCCAACAAGTGGCAAAAGTCGCAGAAGCACTTCAAGAAAATCCTGAGAGGATAAGGGAAATTGAAACAATTGGACTAATTGCTCGTCGCGGCATTCAGTCCTTGAAAGATGGAGATTATCGAGCAGTAGGTAGAGCGATGACTGAAAATCAAATCATGCTCCAAGGTCTGGGTGTATCATGTCCTGAATTGGAGACTCTAATTCGTGCTGCGGCACCCAGCTCACTGGGTGCTAAATTGACCGGAGCAGGGGGTGGTGGTTGCATGGTTGCACTGACAACAAATCCCAAAGCAACCAGTGAAGCGATTGAATTGGCCGGAGGCCGAACTCTGATTTCCACGTTTGGAAACGTCGGCTTAACAATCGAAGAGTCGGAAAATTTGCCATTATGGGCTACTGAACAAGATACAGGCTCTCAGTAAGCCTTTTCCGAAGACAATTGTTGCTACGGGGCCTGCCTTCTTTTTATATAGTCGTTATATATGGCCTAACTATGACAACTGATGAAGAACGTCTAACTGTAGTGAATGTAGTAGCGAGCACCCGTGTCGCTGAAGAACTCGATTTGCCGGATATTGCTATCCAGCTCAACTGTGAATACGAACCAGAACAATTTCCTGGTGTTGTTTACCGAGTAACCGATCCAAAACTCGCCATTCTCATGTTCCGCTCCGGACGTGCTGTGTGCACCGGTGGTAAGGATGAAGCAAACATCGAAACCGGAATTGAGCGAATGATTGCTGACCTTCGTGATGCAGGAATCGAAACTTGGGACCTTGACCAAGTTGAGATTGAAGTTCAAAATATGGTTGCAACCTACGCACTCCACTATCCTGAAGACTACGATGGAAAAGACAAGTTCACCAACGAACCACAAGCCGGTGTTCCACGGAAACTCAATTTAAACAATCTCACTTTCCACTTGCCTTTCGATAAGGTTGAATATGAACCAGAACAATTCCCGGGTTTGATTTATCGACTTGACTATCCAAAGGTTGTCTGTTTGATTTTCGGAAGCGGAAAGATGGTTATTACCGGCGCTCGACATAAAGATGAGATTCTAGAAGCCGTTGAAATCATCAAAGATGAATTGGCAGACCTTCTCTGATTCGACTGCTTTTGCAAGAGAACGTTGATGTTCTATTGCGAACGTGGCCAACCATGGGCAAAGGCACATATCG
>CABYOM010000025.1 GCA_902520595.1 uncultured Candidatus Poseidoniales archaeon
AACAGTTCTACTGCTGCTCAGACAGATACTGCAATCGGAATCGACTCTTCTGACAATGTCCATATTTCATATCACAACTCCGGCCTGAAGTATGCTGTTTATGACGGTACTTCTTGGAACATCACATTGATTGACTCGGTGGAAAATGACGACAGCAATACAAACTTAGTTATTGACGACGAGGATCGTATTCACATTTCTTATCAGGATAAACAAAATCAAAGTTTGAAATATGCTACTTTTGAAGTGCCTCAATCCCCTTGGAGTGAACCATTTACGCTCGGCACTGAAGCAGTATATCCTGAAATGGTATTTGATTCGAATGATAATTATCATGTTGTATTTGAAGACGATTCAAACAACTATTCGGGCATCAAATATACATATTCCATAAACGAGGGAATTTGGAGTACACCAGTGATCATTGCAGGCCAATCTATGAACGCAAAGATTGCAGTCGATTCAAATGACAACTTGCATGTATCATATTTTGATTATACGAATGGATCTCTCAGTTATCTTAAGTGGTCTTCGGCCACTTCGACTTGGGGTAACTCCGTAGTTTTGGATGGCAGTAACAGTTCCTATAATGTTGGAGAGTCAAACGAGATTATGATTGATTCGGATGATAATATTCACATAGCTTATTACGATTCTACAGCTGATAATCTCAAATACATCAAGTATTTTGATGATATGGAAGGCTGGAGTACTGCAATGACTCTCGACAATCGTTCAAACGTTGGTATTGAAGCGTCTCTTGCAATTGATTCTGAAGATAATGTGCATTTGGCTTACACGCTCATCACCGATGCCAATTCTAATTGCGATTATGATAGTTTAGAGTATATGAAATATGACAAGCTCTTGAACTCATGGTCGAATCCTGTCACAATTGACTGTGGAGGTGCGTCTTCACTTGCTGTTGATTCAAATGATCACCTCCATGTCTCCTACCTTGATGACGTCAATTACAACCTCATGTACACGAGTGACATTGGACACTCTGGAACATGGAACACACCGCTTGTTCTCGATAATTCGCAGAGTGTTGGTTTTTCATCCTCATTAGGGATAGACTCCAGTGACAATCTGCATGTTGCATACTATAATTATGGTAATACGAATTTAGGATATTTGACCTATGAAGGTTCTTTATGGACGAATCCATTTTATTTTGAAAGTGATAATAATATCGGTGCAGTTCCATCTTTAGCAATCGATTCTAATGATGTGGTTAACATTGCTTACGCGGATCTTACTGAAAAAAATGTAGTTTACATCTATAATGAGGAGGATGTTCCAATTACAGACCCATCTGATGCGTCGGTATGGATTGATGATTTATCTTATTCAGTCGATCCAAGTGATACGTTTTCCTTTGATTTTGGGATCTACACTGATTGCAACTGTGATGTTGATTTCAGGCTGTATGTCAAGGTATTTTATGCATTATCTCTTCTTGAAACAACCATAGACAGTAATTACACAATTTCCGATTCATCCCCTATTGAAATTACTGATTCTTGGACAACATCTTCAACCGGTCAATATGATTTTCAATTCCTAATTTATGATGCAATTGGGGCGAAAAACTTCGATGTCATCATGCTCGAATCGATTTCGCTAACAGCGGCTTCGAATGATGGAAATAATGATACGGGTTTGGTGAACGAAAATGTTGAATCCGGACTTGGATGGCTTGAGGAGTGGAACGAAACAGTGAATGGCGTTCTTACAGTTAATTCCGCAGTATATAATCTTGAAGAAGACCGAAATTATTCGTTACAAGGGTATTTGTATTATTCAGAAAACAACACCATAATTCATACTTACGATTACAACGTTTCTGGTGAATTTTTGATTGACTATACAACAGCTACAACCGGGTTCCCAATTTCGTATGAGGAAATTACCCGTGGCGTGGAATATTGCCTTATAACGGAGTTATTTTATTCTGGTAATCTCATCGCCACTGATGATACTTGTCTCACCATCCCCCAACTTGATGATGACGATAACAACGATAACAACGATAACGACGATAACGACGATACTGGCGGCGATGATTTCGACGGCGACGGTGTTGTTGATGAATTCGACCATTGTTACGACGGTCGTTCAAATTGGAATTCAACTGCCGCTACCGATTATGATTCAGACGGTTGTCAAGACTCAACAGAAGATTGGGATGATGATAATGATGGCATAGATGACCAAGAAGATATGTGTCCGACCGGTTCACTCAATTGGTCTGCCTTTGATGCTTCAAATCCGGATAACGACTATGATGGTTGTCGAGATTCTGACGAAGATTTAGATGATGACGATGACGGCTACCTCGATACAGAGGATACCTGCCCGGTTAGCCGCCGTGGAGCAGTCGTTGACGAGACTGGCTGTGAAACTGATTTCCCTGACGACGATGGAGATGGCGTAGCTAACGAGTATGATTATTGTGAAAATTCAGATGTTGATGAGGAAGTTGATTGGCATGGTTGTGAGATTTGGGAAGATCAAGACAACGACGGTGTTCATGATAATGATGATGAATGTGAAGATACGCTCGAGGGCAGCACTGTTGATGACAATGGCTGCGTTGAAGATACATCTGGTGGCGATTCTGACAACTCATCTGGAAATTCGACCGGGACTGGAAACCAAACCGGAAACAACACCGGAGACCAAACTGGTAACAACACGGTAGATCCTCCTTTGGTCGAAGACGACTCTACAGAAGAAGAGGAAGATGAAGTTGTTGACCTGCTCGCTGATGACTGGTATGAAGAAATCCCTATTCTTGGCTCTTTGATTGAACAGGCTCAAACTGAATACGGACAGTATGCGGGAATCAGTGTTCTATCGATTACCATTGTTGGTTATGTCTACCGTGGCGTAACCATGCGTTCAGAGTACAAGATGAGTAAGCGTGTAAAGAAATTCAAAAAGCAAATCTCAAAGGCTGGTAGTGCAAAGGCACTACGGCACATCCAAACGGAAATAGAAGAAGCAGACGGCCGAAGGTTATTGCCCCAGGGCGCTTTAGGTGACCTGCTTTCACTCATTGAATTGCGTGCTGAAGATTTGGGCTTAACCGATTTCATTACGCAAGACTCTCTGATTGAAGCGGGCATTACTCGCGATGAATTACTTGATGGTGTTGATGCATTGAATCAGGCTCGAGAAGACTTGGCGAATGCTCAATTTGAATCAGAAAACTCCTCCCGAAGACGTGGTCCTCCTGGCCTCTCACGTTCGGCTTCAATACCTAAGCAGGCTGCAACTGCAACCCTGAAAGGGGCAGGTAGAGGCGGCGGAGTAAAGCGTCCATCTTACCATCCAAAGGACCTTAACCGTGACGGATCGGTCGATCAAGAGGATGAAGAAATTTGGGCAAATATGTCGCAGAGTGAACGCAATGCAATACGGAATCAATCGGCAGGATCGCAAACGAATATTGCTGCGCAAGTTGTCGGCTTTTCGAAGTTGCCTCCAAACTTGAAATCTCGATGCCATTGTGGCAAAAAGAAAGCTTACGGCAAGTGCTGTTTCAAGACAGACATGTGTCCATGTGGAAACGGTAAGAAGTTCTACAAGTGCTGTGCGAAGGAACGCGGCTACTGAAGAATGAGCGTCTGAAGTCAAGTAGGGTTTGCTACAGTTCTTGAGGGTGGAGCCTTACGCCTTGTCATGGACGGGGTTCGAAAGACCGAATCAATTCCTCTGGCCGAAACGCCAATTCCCTCTCACCAGCCTCATCTCCCCATCGATTTGGTTCAATCCGCCTTGCAAAGTTTATCGGGCGTTACGGATGCTGTTTTTCGACCTTGGATCAGTGAACGAATAACGCTCATTTGGCTTGAAAATGAATCAAAGCGACTTGGAATGACTCGGTTTGAAGAGGGTCCTAATGAATTGGCTCGCCGTCGACGCTTACGTATTGACCCAGGAGAAGTCACTATAGGATTACATCCTGCTTTACTCGAAGATGAACGCCTTTACAACCATACCTTTGTTCATGAATTTCTTCATGCTGCTGGCCTCACTGCTCACTCTGCACAGCATGATGAGTTGACCCAATCGGTCGCCCCTTCACCTTCTATGAAGGAGTCTTTACTTTTGCAAAGAATACGCAATTCCGTCTTGGGTGATTCACACATTCAAGAGTGGAAATGCAATCATTGCGGCTATGAATGGAAGCGAACGACTGTACGCCGCCCTACGCGATGTCACAAATGTGCAAGACCGCTTTAGCACGCTTTCGATGGTTAACCTTCATCAAGTGTGAGCGCCGCCCTCGCGACAAGGACGTATAGTGTAGTTGGATATCACTTTGGCCTTCTAAGCCGAAAACCCGGGTTCGAATCCTGGTACGTCCGCCACCGAGTTTGAGTCCGTATCGCGCAAAGCGTGGACACAGTACGGGTAATTTTGCCTTCAGTGACTATACTTAGGCCTGGCATCAATTTATTCAGAAAGTGATGTCTGATGTTTTTGCATCATCAATTTACCAAACAATGGCGGCAAGAGCGCTAGCCAAAACATGCCATAGTAACCTGCGGGGAGTTGTGGTGATTCATCGTGAACAGTCAATCGTTGATACTGGGTACTTGATTTGAGGTGGTGTGATGGGTGCAGTGGCAATTCCAAGAGCGTCCAACGAGAGAGGCGTCGGCGACTTTCCCATGCATGACTTGCATTGGGTCGCTCGTTCATAGCGCGCTGCAGGCCATGGTGTTGGATATAGTTGACAAATTCCAGTAAGTAGATGGCAACTGCGGCTTGTCCAACGAAGGCTACAAGATACGGCCAACCTGCGATACCGAGACCAATTAAAAACAGGAATTCAACGATCAACGAGTTTCTTGTATCCTTAGGGCGCGCATTGAATGCTCCTTTGACTTGCCGTGGTAACGTTTGCAGAACATGATAGTAAATCCCTCGGCCCCATGGAGAAGATGTTGGGTCCACTTCACGTGCCCAGTGTTTGTGATGGGTGTGGTTGTGTTCAGTGGTAAAATGTAAGTAAAGCACGCAAAACAACGACAGTCTGGCGAGTTTCCAACTGAATGTTTTTGGCCCCCTGTGGCCTAATTCATGTGCAGCAACGATCCCTGATGCGCCATTTGAAAGTCCTGCTGAAAGGATACCCATTGTCGTGAATAGCGTCAAACCGTCGAGTGAAATCCGCCAAAAAAGTGCAATGAGTACAATTGGTACGCACCATGCATGGAGGTGGGCGATGAAGTTGTGGGCTTTTCCTTCTTGTAGGGGTTCAGTTGTGGATGATTCACCAAGAATCAATTCAAGAAGCGGATAGATGCCAAGTAGAAGGACCAAAGTAGTAGCCATCCATGCTCCACCAAGCCAAAGCGAAGCAAGTGTCACCGCCGGAGTGAACAACCCCCACAAGTGCGGAACCCATCTTTGGACCATGAAAATCCCATGTAGTCGAACCATGTAAAGGCTGGCATCATCCGAGTAGAACCCACCTTCTTCTTCCAGTTCTTTTACAAATGGAACACTTCAAACCCATAATCTGCAATTTTTTTACAGCATTTGATTCAGTCGTTTAACCCGATGCTATCATATATGGATGGTTGGTGGCATGCTCGTTCACCATGAAGCGAGGCTCACGTGCTTGGAAAAAAACCGGTAACCAACGGTGGAAGTGGCGCAAGAAGAAGTTGCGCCGCCGAAAGCGTGCCCGTAAGCAAGCCAAGTCATGATTCATGGTGTATCTACACTTAGGGAGTATAGTATAGCTTGGTAGTATCGCGGGCTCCAGTTGCACAGGAATGACGACGAGTGGGTTTGCTGAAAGTTGATGACCAACTGGAGCGCCGACCTGTTGCAATCCTGCAGACTGCCCATTTCGGTGGGCGGTTTCAGAAGAAATCCGCTGGGGGGGGTTCAAATCCCTCTGCTCCCACCTTCATTCACTCCATTTCGCAATACGCTCTTTACAAGCAAGGCATATCTTCTTGAATTATGGCAATACCGACAAAATGAGGGAAGTCTATGCGTCGTCTACTCGCTCTGTTTCTTTTTGCTATCATGATGGGCCCTATCACGGGTTCAATTGCCGCTGGCGATTTCGACGGCCGAGGTGAATGGTCGAGTGTATCCGATGAGGGTTTGCAGTGGATTCATTCTGGCCAAACCTTCGAGATTCCTGAACAAACGGCTCCTGAATGGGTTGATGATGATACGCCATGGTGGGAGAGAACAAATCTTGACCAAAACCGAAATGGGATTCATGACACACTTGAATCCATGGTGGGGATTACTGGAATTGGTTTAGCCTACTCGACAGAAGTCACTCCGACTCATTTGAATACTCTTGAACAACTTGGATTGAACGTCGTTGATGTTATTGAGGCAGTGAACGGTGTCCTTCTTGGTTCAGTCAATGTTTCTCTTGCACATACCCTTTCTGGTCTTGACGACGTAGTGATGGTCGAAAAATACGGCACTGTTGTATTCTATGGTGATGTCCAAACTCTTGCTGTAAAGGCTCGCAACTCGAGTTTGTATCCAGTTGGTGCTTGGGACCTTGGTGTCTCTGGAGCTGGTGTGAATATTGCTATGGTAGATACTGGAGTCGATAACGAACATCCAGGTCTTAGCGAGAAGTTCGTTGCAGGCTATGATGCGGTATGCTATCTTCACTCAGATCCTACATGCTATCTGGATGTCCAACGTCGAGATGATGGAACCTATGATCCAGATGATGGAAATCAACACGGAACCGCTTGCATGGGAATGGCTGCAGCAACTGGTTTGGATGCGAGCGGAGCACAGACTGAGTTTTATGGCTCAGCACCAGACTCAGCACTCGTAGATGTTCGAATAGGAACTGATGCAGGTGCAGGTCCGTTTGAAAATGCACTTCTCGAACAACGTATCTACGAATCTGCAATGAATGGTATTGAATGGATTATTGACAACAAAGATACTGCTTGGCAAGGCGCTGACGGCACCAATTACGGTATTGACATACTTTCTCTATCATGGGGCATTACCTCTCATGAAAGTGGTGGCTCAGATGGTAATTACATGCATGACCAAATTCTTAATGAGGCTATGGAAGCAGGTATTGTCGTGAGTGTTGCTGCAGGAAACGATGGTCCAGATAATGATGGGCTCTCAGGTATGGGTTCTTCTGACCTTTCACTCACCGTTGGGGCTACTGATGATCTGAACACCGTTAACCGAGAAGATGACACCATTGCTGGATATTCATCTCGTGGACCACGTGCAGACAACGGTGATGGCAATCCACTCAATGAACTCAAACCAGAAATCTCAGCACCTGGGACTAATATTATTCAGGTTGAAGGTTGTGTAACAAGTGGTGCATGCGTCAACTTACTTGGTGGCGATGCTTCGGAGAACGGCTATACTGGCCGAGGTTCAGGCACTTCGTACGCTACACCAGCGGTTTCAGGAATCATGGCATTAATGCTTGAAGCCAACCCTGACCTCTCTCCAGCCGAGATTAAAGAAATTATCAAACTCACAGCAGAACGCCGGGGCGAAGCAACCCAACCCGATGTTGATCCGTTTTGGAACCGCGACTTTGGATGGGGTATGGCCGATGCGTACGAGGCTACGAAAATGGCTTTCTTGCTTAAAGAGCAGAATTTGACTGGTGCTGTCGACATCTTTACCCAAGTCCATATCGTTAATGCGTCCATCAATTCAAGCAGCGACTTGTATGTCATTGAAGGTATGGCATGGAGTCAGGCAAGCACGGTCAGTGCAGTGGAATATAGAATTGGCAACGGTGCTTGGAAGAGTGCTTCTTTTGATGAAACAAGCGGCCAACTTGCTTCTTTGCAACGCTTTACTTGGACTGTTGCCCTCGATCTTGATGCACTTGAGAAAGGCAACCAATCCATAGAGTTCCGAGGAATCAACGATGCTGGTGTTCAATCCCTACCCATCTCTACCATGGTAATGGGTACGGGTGCTGGCATTTCTGGTGATGATGAAGGATTTACTCTTTCATTGACCATCGGCGGCATTGTCGTCCTGTTCATGCTTCTCGCAACACTTCTAAATGCGCGTGTTCAATCACCTCTCAACCTCATACCGAATGATTCTGTAGCATCTATTGAAGCAGTCATTGAGGCAGACGCTGAGATGGCAGATGCCATTGACGCTATTCTTGTGGAGCAGTCCCCTAAGGGGAAACAGAGTGATTAGCGCTTTGTGAGTGCCTTGAATTGAAAAGGCATTCATGCTACGGTGGTATTATGCGAACGTTCAGCGACAGGGCATTGAATATTCAGCCAACCGGTGTTCGCAAGATGTTTGATTTGGCAGGTGATGACGTCATTTCTTTCGGACTTGGCGAGCCTGATTTCCAACCACCCCCTGTTGCTATTGAGGCATTTTATCAGGCCATGCTCGATGGTCGCAACAAGTACACAACGACTGCGGGGCTCCCCCTCCTGCGTCAGAAGATTGCTGATTCATGGTCCTCCTATCAATCCGGCATGGATGAGGACAATGTCTGCATTACAATGTCGGGTACCAACGCTTTGCTCAATCTGTTTTTGACTCTCGTTAATCCCGGCGATAATGTACTGTTACCGGAACCTTACTTCCCCTTGTATGGTCCAGATGTTTCCATTGCTGGAGGCGATGCTCGATACTATTCATGCCTGTTTGAGAATCAATTCATCCCGCAAGTAGAGGATTTGGAAGCGCTTGTTGATGACAACACTGTGGCCATTTTGTATAATTTTCCGAGTAACCCTACCGGCGGCACATTGGAAACTCATCAACGTGATGAGTTACTTGCCTTTGCTAAAAAGCATGACTTGTGGTTGATTTCAGATGAAGTCTATGACCGTATCGTGTTCGAAGAAGAGCATGTATCTTTCATGGGGACTGGCTATGAACGAGTTCTCCTCGTCAACTCTTTTTCGAAAACCTTTGCGATGACTGGTTGGAGAATGGGTTACATTATCTCGACGAATATTGAAGCCATGAAACAGCTCATCAAGATGCAATATTACATCACAGCATGTTCGAATGACGCTATGCAATATGCAATTCTTGCAGCCATGGAACACGCCAGTGATTATCCAGATGTGCTTTCAGCAGAATTCAAACAGCGTTGCGACTTAATCGTAGAAAGGCTGAATGCAATGCCGGGTGTCGAATGCCACAAACCCAAAGGAGCAATCTACGTATTTCCAAGGGTTAGCGTTCCAAACATGACTTCTGAAGAAGTTGCTATGGAACTGCTGAAAGACGGTGTATTGTGCTCTCCAGGTTCCGCATTTGGACCTTCAGGAGAGGGCCATCTTCGTTTTGCTTTCACAATCAGCCAAGAAGATATTTCACGTGGAATGGACAAGGTCGAAAAGACACTTCGACGATTACAATCTTGAGAGAGGTGAGTGAATGAGTTTTCTAGCAGCAGTTGGCTATTTTGTTCTCGGCGGCTCGATTGGTCACATCTTGCCCCGCTTCCCCACACTTCTCATGTCGAGAACTAAAGGCTTCAACACGAATTTCCCTCAACACCCAGAGGCAATACCTCTCTCACCGTATTTGACTCAACGTGTGCTTCACATGCGGATGTTTTACTGGATGGGCCTCATTGTCGTCTTGTTTCCACTCATACTTGGAATCGCTTCAGTTCGTTGGGGGAATGCTGCGTTTGGATTCGGAATGTGGATTGCAAGTGGCTGGTATCTCTTGAATCGAATCCAATCTCTCATCGGTGGGCAAACACCTCCTTGGACCAAAGAAATGGCGATTGAGTTGCAAATGATTTCAAATCGTGAAGAATACGGCTCAAGTTGCTGCAACTGGTTTTCCCCATACTGGCAAGTAACGGGTGTTGTCTGTGTGAATTGTGATTCGAAACTTTCCAACATGCCTCGTCCGGACCTAGGACGCAAACGCACTGATCGTAAACCGCTCGGATTCCTTCGCTTATTGATGAGTGATGGCTACCCAATGGTGGCTCTGTCTGATGAAGAAGAGTGATGGCAAAATCGAGACTCCGTAGAATCGGCATTTTGCGGTCCAAGTTAAGGGCAATCTTTGAGGTGGGTATGAATCAGCCACGTTCATGGGGCGGTATGCGCGACGCAAAACGTTGATTCCCCGTATATGGCTTACTATCGTCGCTTTTTGTCAAGTTTTCTTGACACCATTTGTTGCTTTTTCAATCACTTATTTGGTCGATTTTTCCATTTTTAGCAACGGTGGCGCTGTTCGGTTTGATAGAGAGATGATTCCATGGATTACCGCTGCCTCTCTAATGTACGGAATGATTGCACTTGTTTTGGCGCTTCTCCTTGGTGGTTTTAGACCGTTGCGCGTCATTGAAAAAGGTGGCTGGATACGATTTTTGGGATTGAGCAGAGAGAAAGGTGATGCTGCATCCCGCCGTCTGGCTCGAAAGAATTACGCAAATTCACCACATGGCCGATTGACCGTACTTGCACATGAACGCTGGCTTGATGGGCACACTATTCTTTCTACGCACGGCGGATTAATTCTGTTAGCGGTTCCGTTCCAAGTCATGTTGGCTACCATTCCACTGATGTTTGTCCTCATCATTCCTGAAACGATTATGCATACGAATCGTCGTCTCGAACTTGCTTTGCTCGTCTATATTTTTGGACTGCTTTCAGCGATTAAGATTTATCCAAAAGTGGCTGAAAAGTACATCGGTATTGCCTCCTTTACCCGAAAATGGTTGATTTCCATGACGAAGCTTTCATGGCTTGCCCCAATTCTTGTTTTGTGGCTGCTTGGAAGAGTAGCAAGCGTGGCAGTGATCGGATGGATGGGCCCTGACCTCAATCTCAGCATAAATTTGGAAAAGGAATTGTTTGAATCCTCTCTGTCCATTGGCAACATTCCTGAAACCTCCTTCCTCGATTTGCTCACTGCATTGGCAGTTATGCCGTTAGCAGCCTTTTCGACCATTGCAGTACTTGGTGCAGGTTCATCCGACCCTCCAGAATGGATGCACGACTATCGCCCACCTGCTGAAGAGAAAAAGCCGCCATCGACTACTTCCAAAATCATTGGTAAAACCGCCGGTGTCGCTGTCTCAACAGCAACGACTGCTGCTGTTTTTGCGTCAAGCGCAATTGCCTCGAAAGCAACGGCTGCCGCACAGGTTGCAAGTGCAGCCATATCAGGCTCTTCTGCAGTCGCTCAAGCCCCAGATGCGGTGCAGTCAATCGGCGATGGTGTGTCGCAGATAGAACGGGTTGGTGGTATGTCAGATGCCCTACCATCTGAAGGCGAAGATTTAGAGTTCCAAGGTATCGGTGATCTGTTTGACCAAACGGTTGACTCCGACGAGGTTCTTGCGGATTCAGTCGATGAGATTTCTATTCCTAATTTCAAGCAACCGTCGATTAAGGGCTTGAGGAAATTCCGCGATTAACCCATTTGTTTCGTCTGACCCCTACGGGGTCATCAAAAGGCCATCTCTATATGCCTCTTGAATGTCCGAGGTTCTGTTGGTCTTATGCGTCGCATCACTCCTTTGACTCTAGTCGCCCTTCTCTTGCTCCAAACCCTTACCATGGGTCTTGCCGCTCCAGCCAGTGCTGTCGAAGCGCGTGGAGGCTCGAATGACGATTGGCTTGTCTCACAATTGACGATTGGAAACGCCAGCACATCTGCTGAAGTCTGGACACAATCTGACGGAACCACCGTCGATTATTTGTTTGAAGGAGATTCCATTGAAATCTCGATGGAAATCCAGCGCGCTGGAAGTTCATTTTCAGGAAAGACTTCAGCAGCCATGATTCAAATTATTCACCCAATAGGTTACGTGATGGAAACATTCAGTTGGACCTCTGGCGCCCTTATCGGCGGTCAAAAGGACTCTGACACGTTTGTCTGGACGCCAACTGCGGCACACTCAATTCTCAACACGACCACAAACGATCTGTCTGGCGGTCTTGTCATCCAAGCAATGGTTGACAAAGACTCAAACGGTGATGACCGAAACGAAAACGATATGTTGGAAAAGACGGTTCCTATTGCTATCATGAAAGATCCGTTTGATGGAACTACAATCCAACCATCGACGTTTATGTCTGCACGTTATCCAGTTGATGGAGGAGATGCAACTGGTCAAGGGTCATGGGAAGATTTGTCTGGCGGCGCTGTTGGCTCCAAACACTGGGGTAATGCAGCTTCGGGCAACAACTATCCTTCCAATGCACATGACCGTTTAGTCCACTCCTTTTTCTCGACAAATGGTCAAAATTGTGGTCCGAATGCTCAACTCGACCCTGGAATGTCACAAGCATACCAATTCTACATTTGTCGGAATGTCTTCTACGCCTCAAACTACATTTCAACCCAAATCCATGTTCAAGCATGGGGCAGTGTAGCCGCAGGTGACAGCGTTTCTCTGGAAATGTGGAGAGGTTCTGGTTCGCAAAATATCAATGAATCCATCGTTTACGACATCAGTGCAGGCAATCCAAGTCAAGCACCGGACCAGTGGACTCGCATCAGTTGGGATCCACAAGTCACTTACTTGCAAAACCCATACGTGACTAATCAAAACGTGTTCCTCGGTGGAAACTCCTACACCATGGGACTGGTTTTACGCAGCGACAGCAGCGGTGCATCTGAAGGATTCCACATCGATGACTGGATTCAGTTTGGAATTCGTAAGGTTCAGGAATACACCTTGGATGTCGCTTGTGACGCTCCAGAAAACGGCTATTCAGCACCTCCAAGTGCCATCCTCTCCTTGTATTGTGTTGTGACTAATAACGGCTATTCGCCCGCTACAATTCGTTCGGATTCCAATATATCGAATCTTTCATGGATGAATCCAGCAAATCCAATGATTCGCCAAGATGCGGTTTACATGAGTGCAGCCGGCTATCCAACAATGGTTGGCGACCACGATACAAGTATCCTCATTCCTCCAATCCAAGGTGGCGATTCGATTGACCTCTGGGTCAACTTGAGTATCCCGCCAGGTGCTGATGTTCAGCAATTGACATGGCAACTGTGGCTGACCGATGCATCGGGACAAAACGCCGGAGAAAAGGCACGAGTTATTGCTCCTGTAGGTGTGACTGAACAATACGGTGTATCGCTCTCATCAACAGTAGGACTGCAAGCAGGCTCAATGGGGCCGGGAGAATCCGGTTTGGTCCCCTTCCGTCTGCAAAATTCAGGTAACCGCGATGCTTCGTTTAATTTGGCTACAACTTTCTCTGAAGATGACTGGAGTTCTCTACTTGTCAACGATACTGGCGCTCCAGTATCGAACCCAGTGTATGTTGAGCGTGGTCAAAGTGTCAACCTTCAGTTGAACATCACTGCCGCCTCTCAAGCAAATCCGGGTACTGTTTCGTTCAACCTGCGTGCTACTTGTCCTTCATGTGGTGCTCTTTTCGGAAACGATGTCATGGTGCGCAACATCAACGTCCCAGTCTACCGTGAAGTATCTCTTGAGGTTGATCAAACCGATTACTCTGGTTCAGCCAACGGAATTGCACAGAAGGTCTACATCACCATCGCAAATACCGGTAATGATGACGAGCAATACGACATCTCTCTCACGCAGCAAAACTGGCAACTTGGAGCGAACTTAGCCGCAAGTCAAACCGCAGTTATGGATGCATGGGATGGCACTTCAATCATCCAGCTTAATTTGCCAATGCCGATTGGACTTAGCCCGGGATTGTATGGTCTTACGGTCAAAGCAACCAGTGTTGATGACCCTGCCGTATTTACTTCGATTTCTTTGACCGTCGATATCCTTGATACCGCTGCAGTCCATGTATCAGATGAAGATGCCGACCAATCCTACATCCCTGGAGAAACTGCTCAAACGATGGCGTTTGAAGTTCGTAACGATGGAAACAGTGTTGATCGCTTCGCTATGTCGTTTGATTTACCTGCTGGAATGGTCGCAGAATACACCAATTTGTATGACGGTAAAACTCCAGAAATCGCAATTGGTGCAAGTTATAATGTCTCAGTCCGCTTCTCTTTCATAGACGGAACCGATGGACAGTTGACGCTTGGAGTTATTGCAACCAGCGTTAATGATGCAAACATCAGTGCTACCGGCTCAGCAACATACCTCGTTGGTTCTCAAAACTGGCTCAAAATCATCCCGACTGAAACATTGGTCATCGATGAGGCCGATCCGTTTGAAGCATGGTCAATGACCGTAACCGTTCGAAATCAATACACGACAGCGCAGTCTGTTTCGATGAACTTGGATAACGGCGATTCATCCAACTGGATTCAATCCCGCATTGCCAACAATGACCGAACCTTCTCGCTCGCTGTAGAAGAGGAGCGCCAAGTTACAGTCATCTTTACAGTCTCACAGGTTACTTTAGATAATCTTGGCCAGCCTTCTCTTTACACGAACCTAACCCTTTGGGCTCAATCTCAAACTGTAAGTGATGCAGCGAGTACAACTTTGCAATTACAGTTGATTGAAACAGGTGCATCCTCACAAGATGGAGCGAATTCGGATTCAGATGGGCTCGATGTGATGTCAATCCTCACATGGGTTGGCTTCATTGCAGTCTTCCTTGTTGGAGTAGTTGTTATCTTCAGAATTCTTACTGAGGAAGAAGAAGAAGACGATTACGGTGGATGGGGTGAAGAAGGCTACGAAGGTAGCGTAGAAGCAACCTATGGGGCAGTCGCTGCTGCCCCTACCGTTCCCGTCGCTGGTGCTCTCTATGAGCCTCCAACGGCCATGCCACCTGCTACCCCTGCAGCCATGCCTCCAGCACCAGCTCCAGCACCAGCACCAGCACCTGCTCAAGTACCATTACCGACCGCCCCTGCGGCTGTTGAATCTGCGCCTCCAGTTCCTGCTGGAGGATTGCCTGATGGGTGGACTATGGAACAATGGGAAGTCTACGGTCAGATGTGGCTTGAACAGAATGGACAGGCTTGAATGGACAGTTTATCTCAAGCGTAGGGTTCAAGGCTTACTCGCCCTCGGCAAAGTTGCAACGGAGACGTTATCATGTATGGAAATGGACAAGCACCAATCTTCATTTTGAAGGATGGAACACAACGCACACGTGGACGAACAGCACAATCGAACAACATCGCGGCTGCAAAAGCAGTTGCTGATGCAGTTCGCTCAACACTCGGTCCGAAAGGAATGGATAAGATGCTCGTCGATTCGATGGGCGATGTCGTCATCACCAATGATGGAGCCACTATCCTCAAAGAAATGGATATTGATCACCCTGCTGCCAAGATGATTATTGAAGTGGCTAAGACTCAAGAGCAACACTGCTACGATGGAACGACCTCTGCTGTTGTTCTCTCCGGCGAACTGCTCAAGCGCAGTGAAGACCTGATTGAACAGAATGTTCACCCAACCGTGATTTGTGAAGGATTCCGTTTGGCGGCCGAAAAGGCAGTTGGTCTACTTGAAGCACATGGGATTTCTACAGAAAACCAAGATTCAGTTTTGATGGAAGTTGCGAAGACCGCACTAACTGGAAAGTCCGCTGGAGCAGTCAAGAGTTTCATGGCAGATATCTGTGTTCGAGCAGTCAACGCTGTCGGAATCATTGAAGACGATGAGCGTCTTGTTGACCTTTCTGACATTAAGGTCGAAAAGCGACAAGGTGGATCGATTAAGGATTCTACCCTTATCGATGGTATTCTTCTGGACAAAGAACGTGTTCATGCTGGAATGCCTCGTTCTGTTAACGACGCTAAAATTGCCCTCATCAATTCTGCAATTGAAGTCAAGAAGACTGAGGTTGACGCTAAAATTCAGATTACTGACCCAAACCAACTTTCTCTTTTCCTTGAAGAAGAAGAGAACTACATTCGTGGTTTAGTTGAAAAAATTCAAACCTCAGGTGCTACCGTTTTGATCTGCCAGAAAGGTATTGACGAATTGGCTCAACATTACATGTCGAAAGCCGGTATCTTTGCTATCCGAAGAGCCAAAAAATCAGACATGGAAGCTCTCTCAAAAGCAACTGCAGGTCGTATTGTGACCAACCTTGATGACTTGACGCCTGAAGACCTTGGCCATGCTGCTAAGGTCGAAGAGCGAAAGATTGGCGAATCAGATATGACCTTCATTACCGGATGTCCAGAGGCAAAATCGGTTTCCGTTCTCCTCCGTGGAGGTACCGAACACGTTGTCGACGAAATCCGTCGAGCCTTTGATGACGCAGTCGGTGTCGTCTCAGTTGCTTGGGAAGATGGGGCCGTTCTTACCGGTGGCGGCAGCGTTCTTGCTGCTCTTTCCCGAGATCTACGAACGTTTGCTGAAACCGTTGGTGGGCGCGAACAAATGGCGATTGAGGCTTTTGCTTCTGCCCTCGAAATCATTCCTCGAACGCTTGCTGAAAATGCCGGTCTGGACCCGGTTACGACACTTATCGAACTTCGTAAGGCACATGCTGATGGACAATCCCATTCGGGAATCAACGTCTATGAAGGCGGTGTTGTTGATATGAAGGAAGCCAATGTAGTCGAACCAATGCGTGTTGTTGAACAAGCGATTCAGTCTGCGACAGAAACTGCCATCATGATTTTACGAATCGATGATGTCATTTCTTCAAAGGGTGTTCCAATGGATGGCGGCATGGGTGACATGGGCGGCATGGGCGATTTCCAGATGTGAAATTGACAAGGAATTCTTCTTCAATTCGATGAAGAATTTTTGTTGAATTGTTGCTCTTCTGTCACACGATTAAATGCGAACCTTCAAAGGCCACTCCAGTGTGGGAAACTTTGCTTACGAGACGTAAGTTAGGGTGATTCTTATGAGCGGTAGTAACAGTGAGTCAATGCAGAGTTTGCTTAACGGTGACCGCTCTTTGTCAATCTTCTTCGGATCTCAGACCGGAAATGCCGCTGAGTTGGCCGAAAAAACCGCAAAGCTTTCCAAGAAAATAGGAATGGTTCCTTCTGTTATTGACATGGAAGGATTTGATGTCTCCACACTCTCATCTCACAAGCGTGTTCTCATCATCACCTCAACATGGGGTGAAGGAGAGATGCCAGATAATGCAGAAGACATGTGGCAGAATGTTCTCTCTTCCAAACCCTCCCTGAAGGGAACTGGATTTAGCGTATGTGCGATTGGCGACACATCGTATGATGAGTTTTGCAAAGCAGGTACTGATTGGGATTCAAAGTTCAAAGAACTGGGCGCTACTCAAGTTCAACCAATTACTCTCTGTGACGTTGATTACGATGAACCTTGGAATGCTTGGGTAAGTGCCGCTCTTCCTCGAATTGCTTGTTTCGATGATTCCGGAGTCTTCCAGGAAAGCGTCGTTGCAGAAATGTCGTCGTATAGTTCTGGAACCCAACAATCTGCATCTGCTCCGGCAGCAGCTGCTGCCAGCTCTTCCGCTGGCGTTTCCGCTACCGGAGGCAGTGATGCATTGCAGGCGCTTATCGGAGGCGGAGACCGATCTCTTTCAATCCTGTTTGGTTCTCAAACCGGAAACGCTGCAGGACTTGCTGAAAAGACTGCAAAGTTGGCATCCAACTACGGCTTGGTTCCGACCATTTACGATATGGATGGATTTGACCCGGCTACGCTTGGAAACCACAAGCGAACTCTCATCATCACCTCGACATGGGGTGAGGGAGAAATGCCAGATAATGCTGAAACACTTTGGCAATCGGTAAACTCTCAATCCCCTTCTCTTGATGGCGTTTCCTTCAGTATATGTGCGATTGGTGATACATCGTATGACGAATTCTGCAAGGCAGGAACAGACTGGGATGAAAAATATGTAGCTCTCGGTGCAAATCGTGTTCATTCCATTCAACTCTGCGATGTTGACTTCGACACGCCTTGGAGTCAGTGGGTCGAGGCTGCTCTACCTATGATTGCCTGCGTAGATGAATCAGGAACCCTTCAAGAAGTTCTTCTCGATGAAATGAAGGAATACGGCTCTGGCTCAGGTGAGGAAGTTGTTTCAGGTGACTTTACTCCTGCATCCATCGTTCAAGAAGACCTTTCAATTACTCTTTCCTTGTTCCGCTATTGCCCTGCAGAAGCTGATTCTGGCTGGGATACTATCGCCTGTGCAGTTCCAGGCCACGCTACAGTGGAAGACCTCTTGGTTGCAATTCAACAAGATGTTGACGGTAGCTTGGCTTTCCGACGTGGCAATGGTAACGGTAGTCCTACCTCTGGAATTCGAGTCAATGGACGAATTGTTCTGGCTGATATGATTCAGATTAGCGAACTTGTTAACGATGGTGGCGTACTGAAAATTGAACCACTCCCGGGCTATCCAGTCATTCGAGATTTGGTTGTTGATTACACATCCTTTGAAGAAGGCCGAGTGGCCGCTAAACCATGGTTGCGTGCTGACCCCCGTGAAGGATACACACTACTCAACGGTAATGCCATGGGTGTCATGGATGCTGCGACCTCCGCTACTCTTCACGCAATGACCGATGTCACCTCTTACCAGTTGCTTCAATCGATGTCCGACACATTCGCCTATGATTCAGAATACAAGGGCCCCGGAATCCTTCTCCAACAATGGACTCGAAGCCTTGATCCCCGTACCGGAGAAGAACAGCAAATGGATTTGATGAATTCGCTCGGCAGCGAACACGGTGTTTGGTCAGAAGCTGATTTCGCATCAGTTGCACGCTATGGCTCGGATGGCCAGACAGCATCGAAAGCGTTGAACAGCGCCCGTAGTAAACTTTTGAACTCTACCAATTATACTGGACCCCACGGACGTCTTGTCAAATGGTATGGCCGTAGTGTGAAGTGGAGTGGCAACGTCAATGAAACGACTCTTTACCGTCAAGTGCTCGGACCTGTCGGCTTGCTGAGCAATATCTTTGATGGTGTTTCTGCTCGAATGTTCCTCGGTTTCACTCGTACCGGTGCTCCGCCCTTCCGCAGTCTTCAAGCGCTCTTAGCCCCACCTGCAGGAATCGGTAAGATTCCAAATATGATCAACAGCAAAGTAGCATCTCACCATGAAGTTGTTAACCTATTCAATGAAATTGACCAAAGATTCTGAGGCGATTATATGGCTAAGAAAATAGCATATTACGCAGGAAATACGGCTCGAGCAGCATCTTCTGAGGTTGAAGATTGTATTCAACCCTTATGCAAAACCCTCGATATCAAGCTGGTCGAGATTCCAAAAGCGAGCAGCGATGGAGCGAACATCATCAAACAATCCTCCCCGAAACTGCAACATGCTCTGGTCGCTCGCAACCTTGCTCTAGCAGAATCTAAGGGGCTGGACGTCCTCACATCATGTGCTACAAGTCACGGTATCATGTGCGATACTATTGATGAATTTAGAGAGGATGTTAGTTTTGCGAATCACGTCAATAATATGATTGCTCGGACATCCAGTATCGAATACTCGGGTGAGTCACAGTCTCGCCATTTATTGCATTATTTAGTCGAAGAAATTGGCCTCGACAAAATCAATGCCGCTGTCGTCAATCCACTTCGATTGAACGTCGCAGCATACTATGGTCCAAACATGCAACGTCAAGGAGCATGTGGAGAAGATGACCCATTTATGCCAACATACATGGAACAATTGATCACTGCTTTGGGTGGCACTCCAGTTGAATATGACTTGAAATGCCAGAGCGTTGGTGCCCCTGCCTTACTTACCATTAACAAACCAGTCATGCGAATGACTGCAGCAGTTCTTTCAGATGCGAAAAGTTGTGGTGCAGACATTATCGTATCTGCTTGTACCATCTCGCATTCAAATCTTGATTCATACCAATCCAAGGCAGGTAAAATCGCTCGTAAAGACACGACTATGCCAATTCTACATCTAGCTGAAATGGTTGCTTTCGCGCTGGGTCACTATCCTGACAGGTTTGCACAATTGCGAACCCGAGCCTTGGTCATTGGTGGTTAATCACCCGTGAAGCATTTCAAAGACCGCTAGAGCACTGGCAGTTCCTACACCATCACATGCACTGAGTTGCTCTGCACTCGCAGAAAAAACTCCTGAAATTGTGGAGAATGCTGTAATCAAAGCCTCGGCCTTTTTTGGCCCAATGCCTGGAATTGCAGCCAGAACCGCAATTGATTCAGATTTTTGAAACGACGTCCAACGGTTAGCCAATGGTGTTTCGGAAGGTTCTTGCAATTCTATCGCTTTAATTTCAGCCATGGCGGCAGATACTGCTCGTTCAATACTTCGCTCATCCGGGAACCGTTCTGCTCTTTTCATCGCAGAAGTTGCCATCTTTTCGATTAAATCATGCTCTCGTTTTGCTGCGGCAGCAAGAAAGTGAGCAGATTCTTCAGGACTCTTTGTCATCATAATTGGAATTCCAAGGTCCAAACCCACGTGGGCCAAAGCGCCATGAACAGCATTTGGGTGAACAAACTGCCCGTGTCCTTGACCAATTTCGATGAGTAACATCGGCCGAGATGCTGCTGCAGAAAGCCGGCGACATTGCTGTAAGAGTCGACCATCGGTCAAGGATTGAACTAAATCGCGAGCGGTTTTACGCTCTATCAGGATTCTCTCAGATATACGAATATCGCCATGAAGCAGGTGATTGAACTGTATTTTAACGCCTAAACTTCTCAAATAAGGGCCGAGTGTCGAAGATGCCTCGCGGTGGTCAAGGGTGATCTCAACGCCTTCGTGCTTCGTCGATTTCATATCATCAACCACTGCAGCAGCTGCCGCCGAAGATAGGTTCTCTTGGTGGCGATGTGCTTGCCCGTCAAGAATCGGAAGGGGAATTGTCGTTCTGAGCGTTTCAATCGTTGAATCAGTTTGAGGAGTGGTTACCGGTGACTCAGCGGAGGCATTTGTGAATTGTTCTAAGCCCATTTGTTGACTGTGTCTTCGGTCTGCAGGTGCAAGAACAGGCGGTCCACGCTCAGGTTGTGGCTCGGGTGGCTTTTCTTCGCTTTCAGTCGTTTTTGTCTTATACTCTTGAGTAATTTGTTTTTCTTGCTGTTGAATGAATTCTGCAACGCTCATCTCTCCATCTTCTGTCCGAATCGAAAAGAAATCAAACACCTCATCGGTAGGTGGTGGGCGAGATGGAAGTAATCCACGGTTGTGAATTCTTTGCAATAATCGATACATGCGTTGTTCACGCTTTTCAGCAGCAATTTGTACGTATTCATCTCGAGTTCCACCCGCTATCAGTGTGTGAACGGTTCCTGCCTGTTGTCGAGCAGTTCGACCACGTCGCTGAATTGCTCGAATTGCGCTCGGTACAGGTTCGTACAAAATGACCAGTTCTGCGGCTGGCACATCCAGACCTTCTTCGCCTACTGAAGTTGCAACTAAGACATTGATATCCCCCTTTCGAAATCTGCTTAATTGTTCGAGTTGTTGTTTTTGCGTCATCCCCTTTCTCTTACCCTTTCCGGATTGTCCAATAAATCTGTCAGCGTTTATGTTTTCTATAGAAGCCATTATAGAAACTAAATTTTCAACAGTATCCCGGTATTCTGTGAACACGATGATCTTACTTTGGGGATAATCTAATATTTGTTTTTCAACCAACTTCTTGACATGCTCAGGTTTCGGATGGAGTTCAGAAATATCCTTGGCAGCAATACGAAATTGGTGAACGGCTGGTTTTGCAACAAAGCGATTGGTTGTTCTTTCTCCACTTCTTCCATCCTCTTCAGCACGCATCAAGAACGCAAGAGCCGCTTTGAGGCCTTGGGTTTGAACCAGGTCCAAGAGGATATGAGTCCGCCTTAAATCTCCAATTCGTCGTGCAGCATCGTATCCTCTGACATCTCGTCGCTGAATCGCCTGGCTGGCACGTCGTTGCGCATCATCTATCATTTTACCAGATATGTGCAATGTAGGAGAGAGGAATCCAAGTTCTTGGAGGTGCTTTGCTTCTTGTTCAAAATGGTCTTTCAGCGGTTGGATGAGTGTTAGAAGGGTTTCAGGCAGTGGCAAACGGTGAGGAACCGTACTCATGTCGACTGCGTAAGGTTGCAATAATGGGTCTTCTTTTCGACAAACGTCCAGGCAATCAAATCCGAAGGTTCGAATGACTTCCATAATGTTGTGCTCTGTTGACCCTGGGCTTGCAGTCGCACCTAACACCAGTGGGGCATGTTCGTGAGCCTCTCGATACAAATTGCCTACTTGAGCGTAGGCGTGCTTTCCCG
>CABYOM010000026.1 GCA_902520595.1 uncultured Candidatus Poseidoniales archaeon
AAAGGCGTAGGACCTTCACTTGCACCGATGACAGAAATTGTCTCTCCAGAAAACCAATTATTCTTCACAACGGATGGAGAAAAATCGGATGAAGTCATGGTTGTTGGTGACAAACCGTCAAAGAAAAACCAGACCTCACTGGTAGAAAGTGTCTCAGACCCGTCATTCGTAACATCAGCGTGAAAATAGCGTTTTATCTCTGAGTCAAAATCTGCGTCATTTCCACCGAGTTGGTTTTCGACTTCAATTGTAGCAGGGTCAGCATCACAAACACCTCGATTGACAATTGTATCAATGGAAGTGATGACACCGGCAGTCACGGTGAAATCTGCTGAAAAACCAGGACAATCTGGTGAGATGATTTGACCGTCAACATAGCCAGTACCGCCGTCAAGGATGCTAACACTATGTATTGAATTGAGGTATTGCGCACTTTCGATTGTGATGATTGGGGCTGGTGTTTGAGCAGATTCAATAACTTCTAAAGAAGTCGTTGTTTGACTGCTTAATGTTGTAATAGCCATTGAAAAGACCAACAACATTGAGATCCCTACAATGAGACCTCCAACACCAACCGAGGCGCCCATATCAGACTTCACCTCGAAGTGATTTCACGTTTCGCCATGAACTCACAAGCGATGAAAACGTGAGCAACTCCTTGTGTGTCAAGTGGTCGTCGAGAGCGGCTTCTGATTCACCGGGTTCTGCAAGTTGTACGATTGCGAGGACTTTTCGACCTTCATCATCGGTAAGCATTCCAGAAGCCATGGCTTTCTGAGCAAAACTTACTGCGGCCATTCCAGACATGTTTGCAAGCAAGAGCGCTGAAATGGTTGGAGCACCAACGTGGTTTGTATCTGTATGTGCGCCAAACGAAGGGGCATGCAAAAAGGGATTCGCTGCCAATGCCTGGGCTTCATACAATTCGACCAGTGGGGCTTCATCATTACCCATCATTCGATCAGTGCCTGTTACGCTGATTGTCTCGCCTGAGGCAGTAACAATTGTATCACCATCCATGATAGCAGTATCTCCATCACCTTCGGATTCAGACTCTCCTGAATTAGTACCTGATGGTCCCTCATCCAGACGAACTTCAACCATACGCAGGACATCTTCTACCATGTCAAGCCGAGTGCTAATGAGGCGTTCAAGTCCCGATGTGTCAACGGTAGTGCTCACGGGTGCCGGTGCTGAGGCTGGTGCAAGATTTGCAGCAACAGTTGGTACGCTTCCAATACTGTTGAGCCGAGCTTTCGTAAGCCCAGGACTGATGGTCCATGCATCTTCTTCACCCAGTTCACCTTGCTCCGGTAGTGGAACTTGCTCAATAGCAATGTTCGACATAATCTTGAGGCGCTCTTCGGTAAGAGCCGCATCAGCATCTTGATTTTGATTGGTATTTTTACTAAAAGGCCATGCCATAATTATTCCTCCATTCCTTTTCTAGGTCAACCTCAGACCACCGGTGCTCCAGCACTGGTTGAATCAACGTTCAACGTTAGGAAGGTTGAACCTCCAGTGCCGACGTGGATTGCGAGTTCAATGGTCGTGTCACCTGCAGCATTTCCTGCTGAACAGTCGATACCGTTATCAGACGCTAGAACCCACAAAACATACTGTTGTTTAGGTTGGATTTCAACTGTTCCCGCAAGGACTCCATTGTCTCCATTATGCATTTCTTGAACATCTGCATCCGTGCCAAATACACCTTCGATCAAACCACTATCACAGAACATCTGATAGGTGATTGTATTGATTCGAATCGGAGAACTACCTGGTGCAAGTGTTGCGGTAAAGAAGTAAGCGGTCGTGTCCGTATAAGTCGCCTCACCACCCAATGCTCCAGTTGCGACAAAACCGTCATGGATTACAAACTTCCCTGCAAGATTCTTAGCGGTGTCGTCACCTGTTGTTTCTGCGCTTTGTTGAAGTTTCTCTGCAGTTTGAATAATCACGGCTGCAGCGACAGCAGCTACCAGGATAAGAGCGATGAAAACAATCATTGCTCCAATACCAATTGCTGCAATCTTGTCATTCTCGAGTTGCTCAGGTTTCGTCTTCATACAACCACCGCCCCTGGAGTGACATCAGAACCATAATTCAATGCTTCAAACGTGTATCCGCCGTATTCTGACTGAATGACAAGTGAATGATCGTCGTTTGCAGTCGGAGGACAGTCATTGATTAATACAGCTGACAAAGTAACGTCATAGGTTGTGTGGGATTGTAACAATGTACCAGCGGGCAGACCCGCATTGGTACCAACGAGTGAAGTTTGAGCGAAGGTCCCATACACTGCACCATTCGAGCAAACAATTGCAAAATCAATGTCTCCAGGTGCAATGTTTGCGGAACCGGGTGCCAATTCAAAAGTAATATACAAATCACTGTTCTGAATAACCATGACACTCAGAACTACTACCTTTGAGGAGAGCATGTTTGTCGTCTCAGCACCTGTATTCTGGGCGTTTTGTTGTAATTTTTCAGCAGTTGATATAATTACAGCTGCTGCAACTGAAGCAACCAGAATTAGCGCAATAAAAACAATCATTGCGCCGATACCTATGGCTGCTAGATTGTCGTGTTTTTCGTCCGTATTTTCTCTCATAATTTCACCGTTTTTTGAATCCCCCAATACAGGGTGGAAAAGATTGAGTTCAAGACTTACCTCCTGAACTCATGTTAATTCGAAGTGGTATCCGAATGATTGCCACTTCGTCTGGAGCAAGACGTGACACAAAGGGCACCTTGTCCGAAATGTAGCCTGGCGGGAACCAAGGCGTGAGGAGAATATCTGTCAACGGTTCCATCGAGCGGTTTTGTGCACGGATGGTCACAAAGACTTCACCGGTTCGGATTTCATAACCTGTAGAAATTGCGAGTTTGCGGGAAAGTGGAATTTCATCCGCAGCCTGACGGCGATTTGTAGCGACGTTGAAACGCACGGGGAGGTTTCCGCCCGGAGCGATAGTTGGAAGATCGACCGAAGATGGTATTGCAGTCCATCCTTCCGGGACAGGTGGGGCAAGCCGCATAGGAGGCATGGCAACAGGACCATCATTGATGATACGAACAACGAGAACGCCTTCATCTCCACCTGCTGGCCATCGAGTTTCCAAACCCATCCAGAAATGACGGAAAAGGAATGGGTTGAGAGTTGACGTGTTTCCGCCGATGAGGTCGTCGACTAGGAATTCAACTTCACCTGCAGCACCTCCAACATCACCGATTTCCGCTGCTCCAGTCGCGCTTCTAAGTCGAAGAAGAATCGTCTCAATATCTGTCTCACTCACCCTCTTCTCATTGAGAAGGCGGTGTAACATAGCGATGTTACGGCGAAGATACAAGACATCTTCTTCAAGTTCGATTAAAGATGCTTCTGCATTCTTCACGCTTGCAAGTGCACGTCGGAGCTTGTGTGAACGTAAAAATCTCCTTGCATCACCAATTTCGAGTTCAGTTCCTGCAAGTGAATTCGCATCGTTTTGAGCAACACCAAGGACCATGGTCTCTAAGTCTCGAGATATTGCGATTGCTTGCTCAGACAGAAATTCATTGCTTTGTTCATTTGGCAATGAAACGTTACTGGATGCAACCTCGTCCAATTGAGGTTGTTCATCAAGCGTCTGCTCTTCACCTGGAAATTCTACGTCATCCGAATCAGACATCGTCGCTCACCTCCTCGTTTATCCCGTCGACGATGATTTGATTTGGCATAGGAGGCTCAAGGTCTCCGAAGATTTCGTCAAGATTCAAGCCATCAACTGCGAGTTCATTGAAGAGACGGGCGGGGTCACTCAAATCTCTCTCTATTCGAACAGACTTAACCTCAATATCGGTGAGACGACCATACAACGAGCCGTAAGCTGAATCTGCACGCTTGATAATGAGCCAGACACCGATCATTACGACTGCGATATACGAGATAAGACTGACCAAATTGGTTTGGTCTGTAGAGAGAGATGGTGGTAAGCCGAGAACAACGGCAAGCATACCAAGAACCGGAACAGCGAGAATGACGCTGAGCTGGCGACGAGTGTCGGCCAATTCCTCAAAGTGGTCTGAATACAGCGTTGATACACCTTTGCGTGCGCGCTGATAATCCTCGTGTAGCAGTCTAAACTCTTCAGTACTGCCCCAACTTACTCTCCATATCCAGAGTGCGCTGAGAGTAAGAACGACTAAGCCCCACCAAGCATATTGGAAGATGTGGAATGAGAATCCGAATGCGACGACTCCAGAATAAATGCCGAGCAATCTGAAGTTCTCATTTTGGTCGGTCAATCGGAACAGGATAATTGACAGAACCATGAATACTATACAAGCAATGAAACTGTTTGATACACCGGGGGATTGGGATTTAACATCTTCAATAAGGCTTAATTGATCGTTCGCTTCAATGTTACTGTCCATGTACGATGCGTTGAGAGATGCAACACAGGTCGCCTCTGCGCGTTGTGACCACCAATCGATCGATTTCGCGGTAACAACCCATTGCAAAGATACAGAATCACCAGGGAAGAAGAATGGTATCATAGATGTGCTCACTCCACCATTCACGGTTCGGTTATACAACGGAGGTTGTTCGTTCGCTTTGTTTGATACCGTTAGGAGATCACATTGTAATTCAACGATTACATCAAGAGCAGAAGCAGAACCAACATTCTGAATGACGACTGTTACGGTTGTTTCGGTGCCTTCTTCAAAGTAACCGTCATTCGAAGTTACACTCATAATCATCGGGTCTGCGAAGACCGCAAGGACCAGCGTGAATGTTTCTTCATCGTATTGCGTGTAGCCAGCGTTATCGTCAGGATGATACAACCTAAACGTGAGATTCCATCCATCACCAGGTAGGATGAAGCCACGGTCAGGAATATCAACCTCAATTTTGAAGTCAGAAGAATCCCATGCTACTTGTTCCAACATAGAATAACGGGATGTTGGACCAAGAGAAGAAGAACCACATTCTTGGTCTAAATTCAGAGGGTGGTCAACTGTCACTCCGTTTGCTCTCTCCTCTACAAGGGTAAAGTTCCAAGAGTAGTTTGATTCCTCTAAGCCCAAAGCGTTGAGGTTTATCAGGCGTTGAGATTTGCATAACTCAACTTCATACGCAGCCGATGAAGCGTTACTTACTGGAATGTGCGTGTGAGGAATGTACACTGGTACTGGGTCATTGTCATCTTCACTCGGCGCCAAATCAATCTCACCAGTCGAGTAGAATCTTGACATCACAAGCTGCGTCGAGAATTCACCACTCCCTTGAACTGTGAGGTCCATCGGTTGGAGGAAAATGGTCAAATCAGCTGACAAGGAGAGCAGTGGGTTCGGAGTTATTCCGACAGCAGTGAATGTATGGACGACAGGAGTATTTCGAGGAAGAGTAATCGTTGTTGGCTGACTTACCATCTGCCAGTCGGTGGAAAAATTGGTTAGACCTGGTCGCGTGATGGTGTAGGCTGCACTCACAGTAACATCGCGATTACCAGTATTGGTGAGTGTGACTTCCCATGTGCGGTCCGATTGAGGACTAAACTCCATGACCGATGGCCAGTCATTCGATTCTACAATGAAAAGCGGTTGAACAATTAATTTCATGACATGCTTACTGTATTCTTCGCCCGTTGAGCTAAGAACGGTAATTGTGAGATTGTAACTGTCACCTTGTGCCATAGAATCGGATGAAGTAAGTTCAGGAATCGTCACCGTGATTTGGTCCGAATACGACTGATTAATTGGTATTGTTTGAGAAAGCGTGTAGTCGGATAATGAAAGGTCCCCTTCAACGGTGAAATTTACACTAATCGATTCTTCGAGATTTCCTCGATTTGTCAAGTTGTAATCAATGATTTCTTCGGTACCGGGAGTAACTGCTATTTCCTCAGGCGCTGAAATGACAAACGAATGATTTTCTGTAATATTTGCCACGATATTTGAAGAAAGCAAAATCTGATCGTCATTTGCGGAAACCCAAACGGTTGCCATGTAGAATTCGTCATAATTGGCATCCGCATTTGCAGTCATTCGTACTCGAATCGAATCTTCATAGCCTGCAGCGATGAACAGTTTGTTATTCAATGGAGAGACTATTTCAAATTCAACATCTCCTGCTTGAGATGTATCCATCATAATGGTGAAATCAGTCGGTGCATTCCCGGTATTTCGAACAAAGATTGTGTGCTCTTGAGATTGTGTAACATCAAGTTGCTCAGTGTGATTAGTGGGCGAGAGCGCGGCGTCATAGACTTGTCCAACGACAACATATACAATGAATTGCTCGCCTATCGTCTGGCCAGAATACGGATCTTCAACTTGAATTGGGATTGGTTGAACCAGTCCAGAAGGGGCAAGAGGGTCTGTTCGGATATTCAGCGTCACGATGCGTGTATGAACCACGTTAGGGCTTGAAGTACCCGTGTCGATTATTCCATCAGAGACGTCAGAAGTCAGGTTTTCGATGATCGTATCGGCTTCGCTAAAGTTCGCAATCCAGTTCTCAGGTAGGTCACTGTCCAAGACGCGCAGACGATAGGATGCAACATCATTGCCGGTGTTGGCAAATTGAAGTGGGATTTGATTTTCAGTGCCGACGTTGATATCTTGGGGGAAATTTGGCCCCAGGAATTCACCTTGGATAATCGAAGGAATAATCAAAGTGTAATCTCGAGTAACTGTAACAACACCTACGCCGCTTCCTTCAAGCGCGACGCTGAGAGTGGGCGTGACCGTTACTGATACGGTGAATGTGCCTGCGAGAGGGAATTCTCCGCCGGTTGGACCTGCAATATTGAGTGTGGTATCTTCGCTGGCAGTGGGGAGTAATCCTGTATAAATCGGATTTGTTAGCGAAACACTCCAACGGTCGGCTTCACTGAACCCACCATCACTTGCGCTGGTAAAACTGGTGGTAAAAGAGATGACGGCGTCGATTTTCTCGTCGCTCAAGGATGCGCCACTTGATGATGTTTGAAGAGCAAGATTGTTGAACACTCTCAAATTAAGCGAAGGATTTCGAGTGATGATTGAACCGGTCAATGCAGCCGATATTTCTTCAGCAGATACGGTCTGTGGTTCTGTGTTAATACCGGGGTCAACAACGATTGTTGAAGTGACTTTTACGGTGGCGTCATCCAATGTAAGCGAACCGCCACTCAGCGGTTGGCAAGAGAGCCATATACCTACTAAATCTCCAGCAGTATTACGCTCGCTGGTCACGATAGGTGATTGAATTGGGGGTGAAATGACCTTTACTTGGACAAGTCCTGAACTTCCTGCAGGGATAACTCCGGTTGTAAATTGGCCACTACCTGTCGTTCCTACTTCCAATGACCAATTGAGAGCATTTACCGCAAATCCTGATCCAAGCAAAAATGCTGAGTCGACACTCCCCAAATTCGAGACACGGACATTAAAGTCAACAAAACCTCCAGGAACAATAGATTGGGCAACATCTGCACCGGGGTCATTTGCATCACCCTCGAATTTGGCTTCGCCGCTAAAGAAATCCCCGACCATCACTCTGCCGACTGCTACAATCTGGAAGTTGTCAGTCGATGCTTGAGAAGTAAACGTGAGTGTAATGGTATCGGTCATCGAGCGCTGAGCACTTGCCGGTATGCTCACCTCGACAGAAACAAGTCGAACAGCGTTCGGAGCCAAATCATTTGCTCCGAAGTCAGGAGCCGCTCCTGAAGTCCATGCTGGAGAGATGCTTTCGACCATACCAATGTTGAACCGGTCGTTCTTGACACCAGTATTTTTGACCACGAAAGTCATACTAACAGTATCACCGGGTTCTCCAATGATGGTCGAGGGCGCAATTACTTCAGAATTGTAATCAGTGAACTTTACCCATCCCTCAATTTTCAAGGAAGGTTGATTTGCAGGGTCAGATTGCCACCCCGCTCCCTTGAATGTAACGACGATTGATATGTTGTAATCGCCAGTAATTCCGAGGCCTGGTACGTCAATAGCGGAGGTAAGAACTCCCGAATCTTGGACCGGCGTGAACGTAAAACTACCGGGTTCAAGATTAAGTTCATTTGACTTGGGCAGTTCTCTAGGCGTAGAACCGTTTTTAGTGAGGGTTACATGCATGTACGCTTGAAGTGAGGTAACGCCTGAGTTTGTCACGGATACGTTGACCTGATTGATGGTCTCGGACATGACCATTTGATTGGTGACAGCAGAAACGGTTGGCAGATTATTTGAGACAACCTCTCCATAATGCTTGTTCTCAACCGAAAATGGAATTGGCAATGCTTGGATATTGTTGAGAAGTTGGTTACCAGCCTCGTTAGAAGATTGGATTTTAACACGTAACTCTTGACCTGCACCGGTCGTCGCATCCCAGCTGAAGGTCACAGGAGCAAGGTCGAGCACTCCCCCGTTGCCGGTTACAGTTCCGAGGGATATGGTCTTTCCAGGGACATCACTGAATCCAAGAATAGGAGAACCTTTGTGCTGCAATACAAGCCAAAGATCACCACTTCCGCTTCCTGTAGCAGAAATATCAGCAGTAATCATGTGTGTTCCGGGTTCGAGAAACAATGCACCATTAATGATTGCTGAACCATTGTCCCCACTTCCATAATTAGTCACTGTCAATGGATTTCGGAACGTGAAATCGAGTTGTGAGTTTCGAGCATTCGTACTTGAAGCATCTGATTGGTCTGCTCCGACCAGTGGTAAAAACGAGGGCACAAGGAACAATGCAACTAGGAGTGCAGCCAAAGTCGTATGATTCAATCGAAGATTACGCAGACGTACCACTTCCTGGTTTCTCAAAATTAGCGATTGTAACTTTCTTGCCCTGTTTGCGCCATTGAAGGAGCAGTTGCTGAAGTAATCGTTCGTGTTCGACGTCTGAAATACCGAGACGACGGCGTTCATCCCAGAGAAGAAGTTGTTCGGTCTGGGTCAGCAGGGAGTCGCGCAGGTAGAGTTCGAGTGTCCGGCGGTATGCGTCTCGGTCTGAAACAGCGTAGACGATTGCGTCTCCTGGCAATTGATCCGCACGGCTTTGAATGATGTTACCAAGAGTCAAGGCTTCATCATAACTCAAATTGCGCTTGTCAAGTTCGCTTTGGATTGTGCTTGCAATGGTTTGGAGATCAAACCTACTGTTTGCACGTAGAATCTTTTTGGAATACCGGCGACAACGTCGAGACATACGCTTAGCCACCATAGACCTCTTAACACTCGCCGGTTATTGAAAGAATCGGTCTTTGCACGATGATTGACCCGAAATGCAAGAGTTTTAAATCATATTGCATAAACGACTGTTAGAGTGGCATATCGACTCAATATTTCCACTGATAAATGAGTTTTAACAACCAAAAGTGGCCAAATGCAATGATTCATGTCCTCCGGGCATCTGGCAAGTGCATGAACGAACCCGTAACATACGAGATAGGCGATGCCGCACCGCAGTTCAATTGCGTCGATTCAAACGGCAAAATGCATGATTTATCTTCGTATTCCGAAGCCGGTCAAAAGGTAATCCTGTATTTTTATCCTCGTGACTCCACACCTGGGTGCACAACCCAAGCATGTGATTTCCGTGACAACATGGCGCAGTTCGCCTCTCATGGATATATCGTGCTCGGTGTCTCTAAAGATTCAGAAGGCTCACACGAGAAATTTATCGGTCGCCAATCGCTCAATTTTCCTCTCCTCATGGACACTGAAGGAGCGCTCCATGAAGCATACGGCACATGGCGCCTCAAGAAGAACTACGGTCGAGAATACATGGGCTGTTCGCGCTCTACTTTCGTTATCGACCCCGATGGAACATTCTCTTGGTTGAGATATAACGTCAAAGCAAAAGGACACGTTGGTATGCTTCTTCGTGAACTTGGTCTCGATGAATGAGGGATCAAATGAACAACAGTCCCCCACTTCACGGCCAATCAGTTGACCTTGGCAGAGGCAGTGTTGCTTGGAGTCCGTGTCACATCGGTAAAGGTACACACATCGGGGATCAGTGTTCGATCGGTTCATTAGCGCATGTTGGGCGAAATGTATCGATTGGAGACAAATGCCGAATTCAAGGAGGCGCCTACATCGCTGATGGATGCAGTCTTGAACAAAATGTGTTCATCGGTCCTAATGCTACCTTGCTCAATGACAAGTATCCACCATCAGGTAATCCAGATCAATGGCAACCCGTTCATATCAGCGAAGGAGCAGTCATTGGTGGTGGTGCAACTGTAAATCCGGGTTGTTCAATCGGGAAAGGGGCTGTTCTTGGCGCAGGTTCAACGCTTACACGTGACATACCTGAGGATGAGGTTTGGGCTGGAAACCCCGCTGTCTATTTGATGAAGCGGGATACATATGATGAAAAACAACTCCAACTCAAGAGTCAATCAGCAAGGAAAGACTGAGGTGTAAAAATGGACCGAAAAGCAGTTGTTTTGGAATACCTCAAGCGTTGTAACACCTATGCTGAAGCATCAATTGCTCGAAAAAGGGAGCGTGGAGAAGAAGAACTTACAGAATCATGGAAATCATACATTGATTTCAACGACCATGCAATTGAAGAGATTCAAAACGGTACACTCGACCACTGGTTCACTCCGCTTCCCACAACCAATATGGCCGATGCAAAGCGAATGGATGTTGACGAAATAGAGCATGCTCAGCGTGCAGGATGGCTTTCAGGACTCTTATCCCCACGCCCACTCGTTATCGCATCTACCCAAGATGAACAAGGGAACAAAAATCTTGCACCCTACACTTCAGTTATGGCTGTATCGACGGGCCCACCGCTGCTTGTTGCTTCATTCAGTTGCAACCGAGAAGGAAGGTATAGAGACACGCTACTCAATCTTCGCTCAACCAAAAAAGCAATTCTTCATCTTATGCCGAGCAACGCATCCATGGTGGAAGCCATTGATGAGACTGCAAGCCCACTTCCGATAGAAGAGAGCGAGTGGAATTACGCAGGATTTACCCCTCATGAATTGGAGCCTTTACTCGTCAATGAAGCTGTTGCTGCAATTGAAGTCGAGTATCTCGAAGACCGCGAACTTCCCGAGGCCGTTGCTCGTCTTGCCGTCTTACGTGTGACTGCTTTGTGGACAACTGAAATGGAAATTCCCCCTGAAGGGTTAGACATTTTGTGCCAACATGGACACGACCGGTTAACACCCTCTCCCTCTTCTTGGGGGCAAAAAATCTTCAAGCACTACGGTTCAAAATTTGACGACCGTAACGAAGACCACATCAAGTAAAGCCCCTGTTCCAAAGAAGTTGGAGCACTCCATCCAAGCAGTGTAGACGCTTGGTTGCAATCCGGAAGTCTTCGTAAAGCATCACCATGGTATCCCTGTGAATCCTCGACCAAGGGCAAGTCTTTACCCCAAGTTTCATCATTGGAGACAAGAGAAAAAATACGTTCCTGTAAATGTTGTATCGTCACCTCTTCTGTTGAGCCGATGTTCAAAGCACAACCAGAAAGCGATTCTCCTTGTGCGCCCTTTTCTTGTAAGCCAGCGAGGATAAAGCCGTCAACAATATCCTCTATCCAAGTAAAAGAGCGAGTCTGTTGGCCACCGTTGTGCAACTGTAATGGTTCTTGTGAGAGAATGGCCTGGAAAAACATGGCCACGACCTGTCCGTATTCATCACCAAGAAGTCGAGGGCCATAGGCGTTGAATGGTCGAACAATTCGAACATCGAGCCCGTCACGGGCTGCGTGTTGACATGCGATTTCATCGAGATACTTACTGGCTCCATAGGAATGACGTTGATGCAGCGAGGGATCAGTAAACGTCATGTCATTACCGTTTTGAATCGGCTGTTGAAGAGCCTCACCAAAGGCTTCAGGAGAGGATGCAAGCACATAGCGAGCATCGTGTGCCATTGCCAGTTCCAGAGTACGGAGCGTGCCGTTGATGTTGACGTCAATTACAGAATGAGCTGCATCATGAAACCATTTCGTCCCGTTCACTGCTGCAAGATGATAAACCACATCAACACCATCCAAGTATTCAATCGCTTGATCGAGACGCTCGACATCACGAACATCACCTTGCATGAATTGAAATCGCTCATGGCCGGTTATGGAGGAGATATTCGCTTTGCTTCCTCGAAAAAGCGAATCATACGCTAAAACTGAATGACCTTGGCTGATTAAACGCTCGCACAATGAAGAGCCAATGAAACCTGCACCGCCGGTTACGAGAATTTTCAGCCCCGACATCCTAACACCTCATTTCACTCGTTCAAGAACCGTAAGAGATACGACTCCGCTTTCCGATTTGAGTTCAACAAGGTCACCGTCGTTAATCGCCATGCAGGGGTCTTGATCAAATCCATGGCCGTAAGGAAGACCCAACAGCGAGCAGGCCGGTAGAGTAAGTGGACATACATCACGATTCACAATGGCTTTTGGCCCTTTGCCTGTGTAAAGTAAACCCATCAAAACAAAGGGTGCAACGGTAGATCCTGAGCCTTTGGGATAGATGAGAATTGAATTTTCAATTGCCCTACCGTCAAGTGGATGGCCTGTTTCTTCAATCACGCCAGAATCACGGTTCACATAGCCAAGATAAGTGATAGGGACATCAGTAACCATTGCAGGACCTGTGATGCAGAAATCATCTTGACTTTGAAGAGGAGCGCCTTTCAACATTACATCAGTTGTTTGATGAGATTTAGCGCTCGCATGTTGCGGTTGTGCTTTAGCACTGAGAACCGGCCGGGGACCTTCAGATAGCGTTGTGTCAAAGGCATGTGCAACACATTCAACAATTGGCATTACGCTGGTTGGGAGCCGATTAAGGCCACTGGTCAGATAATGTTCTGCCTTGAGGGAATTGGTCAACAAGTGATTGTAATGATTGCGATTGTATGGTGTTACTTCAGGACACGTGTCCTGTAGCAATACAGCACCAGCCTGTTCAAGCATTTCTACGCTACCATCGGCCACCGCAAGTTGGTAATTCTCTCCACTGGTGAACACCCACAACCTCTGGTCGGGAATTTTCGCACCCATCTCGGCATGAGAACGAACTGCTGCTGCAGTGATTCGAATTTCCTCTAAACTTGCCTGAGGACAGCCAATGACCACTAAATCAACTTGACCTTTTGGCGCCAAATCAGCATAACGAGCATTCAAATCTTGTTCAGTGAAAACCAACTCACCCTGCCATCCGGCCTCTGGGGCGCACCACACATTTCCATCACGTGCTAAAGGCGGGTCGGCAGAAAGGCCTTCAGCCCACAACATCGGCGTTCCATAATTCGCCGCTGCAGCAGTGAGTGCTTTCTTACGAGCAAAACTCGCTTTCTTGGGTAGCCCCTGAATGAACGGCATAGGCCCCCATGGTACATTCCAATCCGGACGAACCTGTTTTCCGATCCAGTCCCCTAATACCGACCAATCCGAAAGCGTATGAAGCTCACAGTCGACTCGAACATGGATATTCGGTTGACGATTTTCTTCAAGGTGAAGACCCCACCGAGGAGCGAAACCAGTAAGCGCCGTTGCCAATGCGGAAAGACCGGATTCACGATTCGTAATCAGAGAAGTCCACGTATTTGAGAAACAGACTGCATTGGATTCAGCCCATGAAGCGATTCCACTTTCATCATCAACCCCTCGATCATAAGGTGTGCATGACAGTGTTGCTTGTATTCCCAATTCCGAATACGCTTCAACAATTTCAAATTGCTGTTCAAGAAAATCTGGCCAGTCAATATCCATTTCTTTCATCTTCTCTTTGTCGCAACCGGCGGAATTAAGCGTGGTTGGAATGGATACTTTTCCATCACCCGAACTTGAAAGATCTGAAAGAAAACGACGTAATCCGTGACCTCCTGTGATGACTGAAACACCTGAAACGTGTGCGTGGTCGACATTGACAAAGCCGCGTGCTCCTGCAGTGACCGCTAAATCAACGACCAAGCGAGCCGCTTTTTGTCGCGTCGGACCTTCTTCGCCTGCCAATTGAGATGAGAGGCGCCCAGGCAGGTCCATATTGAACTGCAATCGGCGAACACCCTTGAAGTCACCCCTTGAATAAAACATGAAAGTTTCTGATTATGACTGAAGAGAACCTTAACCGAAGGTTTTGATAGCGTTGACGATTTTAACACGATTCATGTCAAACCCGCCAAGAATGGATGTCGACGCTTCTATTGCAGGAGAACCTGCACGAAATCAAGCCCACAAGAATGTGCCAAATTTACACACTGCGCCGAATAAAAAACCAGCGGTGAAGAAAAGTGCTCAGCCAAAAAAGAAATTTTTCCTATCATCCCTCCAAACGATTCTCTTGGTTTGTGCACTTCTTCTTTCAACATACTCCTATGTTCAACTTGATACCCTTTCAGCCGAAAAAGGAAACACCGGTGAAAATGCTCCGGAAATGCTTGTTCGAACTGAAGGACGAATTGCTGATTCAATCTGTACTGAAGGTGGTGCTGAGATTTACCTGGGGAACGACCTCAACTCTAACGGATATCTCGATGAAGAGGAAGTGACTTCATCGACAAAAGTATGCCACGGAAAGGAAGGGCTTTCCGGCCCTCAAGGAGCCCCTGGTGTGGCAACTCCGCCGCTTAGCAGCCTGTTAGAAATTGAACATCTCGATGTTGGAAACCTTACTTGCGCAAACGGTGGTATTCTGATCCACAGCGGCATTGATACAGATGAAAATGATCAACTTGAAGTCATTGAGCGAACCTCAAGTGACGCGGTATGCGACGGCCTGATTGGCAGTAACGGCGCTAATGGCCAAAGCGGTATAAACGGCGATACGGGAACTCAAGGAGCTCCTGCTTTGGTTGAGCAACACCAACCATCACCTGCTGTATGTATTTCAGGAATCATTCTTCGATTTGGAGTTGATGATGGATTGGGTGATGGTTTTGAATTTGATGGCATTCTGCATGAAGATGAGGTGCGAAGCAGCATTCAAATTTGCAGTTCTCCACTCCTTTACGGACCAATTTCTGATTTTGCATCTGGAATGGCTGATGGATTATCCCCCAATTGCGACGCAATGGTTTGGATGGTTGAACAACAGCGATTGTTGAGTGCAGGCGTGAATGGAATTGATGGGTGTGAACTCTGGGTCAGTGAAGGCACTGACGCATCAACTCAACTCTTACTTGACATCAACCCAACTGGGGATGCCTTACCCGGATTGTATCTTGGCCTAATATCGGTTCAAACACCCTATGGTGAGCGCGTCTTTTTCGATGCTGATGATGGCGTCAATGGTCGACAGTTATGGGTCAGTGATGCAACGTTGAGCGGCACATCTTCAGTCGATGATTCAGGAGATTCAATATCAGTAAGCAGTTCTTCCAAAGCGGTAATTTGGGCACAAGGGGTTGCGGTGAAATCAAGCGATGATGCCTTGATGTGGAGCGATGGCCAGACCATTGAAAACGTGTTTGAACATCCTTCCTTCACCCAAATTCAACAACAAAGCCTTGCAAATGAAACGCTTGGAATCACGACTTTTGCCACTGAAATGCTTTTCTCAAACTCGACTCATTTATGGTTTTCAGCCAAATCTGACAGCAACATCGAGCCCCACCTACTCACACTCGATGCACATTTCGAGAGCTGGAATCTTCACCCAACAGGGGCAAGTCAACCCAACAGTCCCATGATTCTTGAAAACGGAATTGTGGTAGCGGCTGATGGATTAAATGGCCGTCAACTCGTTCGGCTGTTTGAACAAGGCAGCCATACTTGGTTAACCAATTTACAGCATCAAGGTACTGGAAATCCGACGACCCATGTTGCAGAACATCTTGGTATCCATCAGATTGGAGAAATTCTCGTCTTTGATGCGCTAACTTCGGGAGTTGACCCTCAGGTTTGGGCGCATAACCTCACCTCCGGCAATACTCAAATCATGTCAACATCCATTGTTGCACCAGGTGACTGGGCAGGTGGTATTGTGCATCAAGAACGCGTTTGGTTCGACTGCGTCGCTCCAAATGTTGCTCATGAAATCTGTTCTACTGATGGCACTGTGGGCGGAACGCATGTCGAAACGGATTTACGAGCAGGAATGGCAAGTTCGAACGTTCTCGGTTTTGCCTCGTATCAAGAGCATTTGTTTGTTTTGGCATCAGGTCAAGTTGACGGAGGTGAAAGTGGTTCATCCTTGTGGCACATCAGGGACGGTGAGCAACCGAGTTTGGCCTACGATCCTTGGCCATGGGCCAGTAATAATTCTGCATCCGGAACCTATGGTGAACTTCTCTTGACTGAACATCATCTGATTTTCGTATCTCATGATGGTGTCCGAGGACATGAAATCCATGCTTGGAGTCATGGCGAGCGAACCGGTGACTGGTTGATTTGGCCATCCTCAGCGTAAGTGTATGCAATGCGGACAAGAAACCTCGATGACATAGTCGGGTGATTCTTGTTCTTCAACTGTCAACGGTTGTCGGCATGCAAAACACTGCACAACATCGGCTTGTTCAAGTTCAGCACTGAGCGCAACGCGATGGTCAAAGACGAAGCAATCTCCATCCCAGTGTTCTCCGCCGACTTCCTCAAAATATCCGAGGATACCGCCTTTGAGTTGCTTTACATTTGAAAAACCTGCATCCATCATCACAACGCTGGCTTTCTCACAACGTATTCCACCTGTACAAAACATCACCACAGGAGTATCTTTCATGCTATCTGGAAGTGTCTCAACGGCCTTTGGAAAGGCTCGAAACGATTTGATGTTGAGATCGAATGCGTTTTCAAACGTGCCTAATCTGATTTCATAATCGTTACGAGTATCGATAATGGCAACTTCACGACCTTCATCCATCCACTGTTTGAATTCTGTCGGTGTAATTTCTTCACCCGTACGCTCAGCAGGCTTAATATGGTCAAGACCGAGCGAAATAATTTCTTTCTTTAGCCTGACATTCATGCGATTGAAAGGCTGATATTCAGTGTAGGAATACTTGAGAGGAATTGCTGAAAAACGTGAGTCCTCCTCTAAAAATTGAAGGTACTGGTCGATGGATGATTGCGAACCTGCCAAGAAGAAGTTGATTCCTTCAAAGGAAAGTAAGATGGTTCCTTTGAGTCCGTTTTTATTGCAAATTTGCCTGAAGGGCTCTCGCAATTTGTCGCGATCAGGTAAATCGACGAAGCGATAACCAGCAACATTGGAAATCATCCCCTCCATGTCTTCGGGATTGAGGGGGGCTTTTTGATTCATTCTCAATGACGCCAATCATGACGGGAGGCGAGTGGTCGTCGCCATCCCTGGCCAAAGGCACGCGAGGAGACGCGAGGCGCTGGAGACATCTGCCAACGTTTGTGCTCACTGTGTTCCAATCGGGTAAGCACTTCAACGACCATGCCTCGGTCAAATCCTTTCTCAGCAATAGCCTCAGCGTCCAATCCTTCTTCGATATGAGCATGAAGAATACCGTCCAATACATCATACGGAGGAAGAGAATCCTCATCTTTTTGGTCTGGAGCAAGTTCAGCAGAAGGCGGTTTAGAACGAGTAGATTCGTTCACCGGTTGAGTGCGTCCATCACGTTCTGCACGAGCATTGAACATGTCTGCAAGCCCGTAAACCTGCATCTTGTAGAGGTCGCCAAGCGGTGAATAGCCACCCGCCATGTCCCCATACAATGTGCAATATCCTTGAGCTAATTCTGATTTATTGCCGGTAGCTATTGCCATGTGACCTTGGGCATTTGCATGTGCCATTACCAGCAGACCTCGTAAGCGTGATTGCAAGTTCTCGGAGGCAACCGGATGACCGTTTGAGAGAACTTCACCAATTGATTCTTCCACTGAAAGATGGAATGAATCAATGGGTATCATATCGAAATGAATGCCAAGTGCCTGAGCAGTATGGCGTGCGTCATCGATAGAATGTTGAGATGAATGGCGGCTTGGCATGGCGATACCTGTCACGTTCTCTGGTCCAACTGCTGCTGCTGCAACGCATGCTGCAACTGCTGAATCAATACCGCCTGAAAGTCCTAACACAATGGAAGGAATTCCAGATTTGCGACAGTAATCTGAAAGTCCAGTTACCACTGCGTCAGTGAGGTCTTCAAGCAATTCTTTATCGTATTCATGGCCCTTATCATCTGGCGAAACATGCCGTATTTGATCGCTACCTATGCAAAGAGCACCTTGGGTTTCAGAGGCAAACCATCTGCAATTTTCTGCATCGTCTATATCGACGAGGAGAACGCCTTCTTGCCACGCTGGAGCGACAACAACTCGACCGTCTGGCCAAGCGACTAAGGAATTTCCATCGAACAGTAAGTCATCGTTACCTCCGACTTGATTTGCCAATAAAAAGGGATGATTGAGAATTCGAGCCGCAGTCCGGCAAACATGGATTCGAGAACTCAGTTTATCCGCATGATAAGGAGAAGCTGAAAGATTCACTGTTGCGTCCAGTTGTACACCTTGACGCCCCCATTCCGCCAAGTGCTCAATGGGGTCTGCGGAGTAGCTTGAGGGTGTCAAACCGGCAGCTTGCCACGCATCTTCACAAACAGTCACTCCTAAGTCAAGTTGTGCGATTGTTCGAGCGATTCCTGAACGGTTATCTGGCTGGAAATAGCGCGCTTCATCAAAAACGTCATAGGACGGTAGAAGTTGTTTCCGAGCAAGAATGTGAGAACTCCCATCTTTGGAAACCGCATCTTTGTTTCCAGCACGTACTACACCGTTGCCAGGTAATTGGCGTTCTGTCTTCGCTTCAATTGGCGTGCCAACAAGGACTGGGAGAGGCACATCTAATGAGATTGCAGTCTGTTGTGCAAGCCGAATAAATTCATCTTGAAGCAGTAGGTCACGAGGAGGATAACCCGAAATTGCGAGTTCTGTTGTAACAGCAACATCTGCACCATTTTCGGATGCAAGCCGAGATAATTGTTCGAGACGCTCTGCATTTCCAGCAAGGTCACCTACCGTAGGGTCGACTTGAAGCAGACCAATCATTCGACCCATTGTATCACTCCAATGCATCACTTGTGTTGAACAATTTCGCCTTCGGCGTTCTTGTACCACCATTCATTGGCGACTTTATCATGATACCACCAATAGCCATCTGAACCCATGACCCAATCAGTTTCTTCAGCGGTTTGAGAAGTCTGGGTTACGGCTGCAACCGCCGTTTGAGCAGTAGGAGTAGGTTCTGGAGCGGGGGCTTCGTGTTCATCTTCATACTCATATTCATCATCATCATCATCAAACTCTGACGAATATTCATCCCAATCATACTCTAACCTTGAACCACGGTTGAGCGTAACCCGTCGTGCCCAAACCAATCCGGTGAGGACAATCGAGAGCAAAAGAACAGCAGCAAAAGACCCCAAAACGGGATTCACATCTCCAAACACTCGTTCAGAAAAGGATTCTTCACGCTGGGGTCGCACGTCGATTGAAGGTCCAACAGAAGATGGACCGGAGGCGAGTTGCACTTCGACCCATTGCAGGCCAGGTTGAGATGGATTCCAATCTGTTGAGACTGGGATTCCTCCACCTTTGGCCACTTCAACGGTAACTCGACGAAGTGTTGAGGAATTCCCATCGAAAAGAACCTCGGTGAAAATGACTTCAACCGAACCGTTCAAGGTCCCCGTGTTTTCAACATACGCAGTGACAATTGAAGTCTGACCAACTTCTACGAGGAGACGAGAATAACTGATGGAAGAACTCTGAATCGAAAATTCTGGCTTGAGCCAAACCATATCCCAAACACCGACGGATGAACCTGGAGGAGTTCCTCCCAAACCGAGGACTTCGTTGTCTGCAAGATCTCGACCGGTCACCAGGATGTGAACAGAGAGACGGTTTTCCAGCATCTCCGGTGTAATTTCGCTCAAGTCAAAAGAACCCACAACTTCGAGCCGCAACCCAGAGATGTCTGTTCCTACCAAAGTAAGAGGTTCAACACCGTTTCTCAATCGGTCACCCGTTGCTTTTTCTTCGACCCACCAAACCAATTCCAGAGAGTCTGCTTCTAAGCCTCCTGCTTCGGAAAGAAGAATTCGCACTTCGTGTGATTCAGGTTCAAGGACTGAGGCTGGGCGCGGATTCGACACCTCAACAGGCTCTGGACCCGTTCCATCAACAATAATCCAGCGAACTGAGGTTTCTTGATCGGTGGCGTCGATTCCTTGTGCTTGGAGACAACCGATACTCCACGTCATTGGAGTTGTCATAGTGGTCGAAGGCGCTTGAAGTGCGATCGACCAAATACCTTCGAGTGAGCTTGCAGTTGTCGTAGAACCTGCAAACAACACGTCGATGTCACATTCAAAGTCGGGTATTAATCCAGTTTCTGCGAAGACAACTGCTCCAGCAACTTCCAATGGACTGTTGGGCGCTAAACGGGCACCGTCACCAAGCAGAGTTCCTTGGGAAAGTATCAGAGATACGCTCTCTTCAGGAATCTCCATGGCTGATGAGAATCTCCAGCGGTGTTCAGGGAATGCATGGAATACTTCTTGACCTGCTCGGTCGATAACACGGATACCTGGCTCTCTTCGAGTTTCTCCCAAGTCAGGTGTTGTCCATGCTAATTTCATTTCAACATGCAGAGTCATGTCGCGTTCGTATGGATCAGCGGGTCCGTTTGCACCCCGCATTTCACAGTCTTCAATCATGACGTGTGGACTGGTAGTCGTACAGTTTCCTGTCATGAAATCCCACTGGATTGGAAGAGGGTCACTGCCCTGGTTTGATGCTAATTCGACAACAACTGTTGACAAGTCTGATCCTCCATTGGGTTCTGAAATATCAACGGCGAAAACGTAAGGCATCTGTGGATGCATCCAAGATTTTTTGCCACCTTCAAAAGAAAAGGCGTTTGATGCAACCGTTGGTGCCCCGTCTGTTGCCAGTTGATACATGAATAGTTGTTCTCCCGGGATATTTGAACCACCGTTTTCGAGTGGGTGCCCTGCATTATCTGAACCGTTGAGATAAACCGAAACTTTCTGCCCAAGACTTCCACCAGTATCATCCATCATCAAAGTGTATTGACCGATGAGTGACGAGAGGTTATTTGGGACATACAAGGCCGTTTGTTGGTATTCTCCTTCATCAGGCCACTGGTTGAAATTATAGTCATCAACCCATTCTCTCCATACCATAGCATAGATGTTATCCGGCAACACAGGTTGGTCAGAAATCTGAATTTGTATGGTCTGAGTCGTCGATGGAATGCGATGGTCATATCGGTTCATATTGACGTCAAGGACCTGAGGTGAGATCGAATCGATGTGGAATGTTCGAGTAAAGATTGATTCAGCAGTTGTACCTGAGCCATTGAGTGCTTTCACTTCAAAGTGCCAAACTGCGACACCAAAAGTGAACGGCACATTATCGGTAAAACTCCACATATTACCGTTAAGAGATGTTGTGTTTGCAACCATGTCCTCTCCACGATAGAACTCTACAATTGCATCTCCATCTGCAAATGCGTCGAGTGATTCCATCCCTTCAAATCCAATTTGCACATCGATTTGAATGGTAGAACCTGCCTTGAGGTAATAGTCGGTGGGGTCTAATTCAATATTTTGAGAATCTCGGAAAGTAACCTGCTTAATTTCTAAATCATTTTCAAAACCTTGCGTGCCCATTCCGCCCCAAGTGTGAGAGGCTGGAATGGAAAGAACGCCGTTTGAAAGCAATAACCGTGACGAGACTTGAATGGTGTCTGAATCATCCCAAGATGGCTCTATTCTGAATGTTATGTTCATCGTTAAAGTCGTTCCACTTAACGAACTTCTCACTGCGTTGGTAGGATGCAATTCGACAAGATCAGAATCACCGGTTCCAATCGGTGAACCTCCGTTGAGAGGTAACAACCATGTTGCAGCATTACCTCCTCCGACGACGTCAAGACGTGCTGATGTCGCAGATGAGGAAAAGATGTCGAAGGTCGTCTCCATGGTTTGCCATCGTTGACTTGGAGTCAATGTAAGCACGTCAGTGAGCATATTCATGCCCAA
>CABYOM010000027.1 GCA_902520595.1 uncultured Candidatus Poseidoniales archaeon
CTGAACGAATGATTACATTGATGTGGCGTTTTCGTGTATGCCAGCGAAAGCAAGGTCCCGATGTCTGTTAAGCCGTAGGTTTGACATGCAAGAGGCGCGAGGCAGTGGTATGCAACGGCTTGGAGTGATTGGTGGAACCGGACTCATCAACATGACTGTTGGTGATGAAATGAAGCAATCTGGACTCTCCCTTGTTCGCAGGGATGATGTCACCGTTGAGACGCCATGGGGTGATGTTCCACTGACATGTATGCGCTTACAAGCTGATGGCGAGGAGAAAGAACTGTTCTTTCTTCAACGCCATCACAACAATGGCCAAGCCAGCAAACCTCCTCACATGATTGAACACCGAGCAAATATACGTGCTCTGGCGGATACTGGTTGTGAAGCAATCATGGCAGTCTGTTCAGTCGGCGCAATCGCTTCTGATTTTCCACCAGGCAAAGTTGGTTTGGCTAGCCAGTATATCGATTTCACCGGGGTTGCAACCACCTTTCACGACGATGCTGCAGTGTTCACTTCGGTTACAAAACCTTTCGATTTGTCGCTCAATTCACGTCTAAGTTCTGTGCTATGTAGTGTTCAAGGTTTTTCAGGTGATGAGCGATTATTCTACACGTATTGGTTGGCACAAGGTCCACATTTTGAAACCAAAGCTGAAATTGACGCCATTGATTCAATGGGTGGTCACATGGTTGGTATGACTATGCCACGAGAAGCTAAACTCGCTCGTGAACTTGACATTCCGTATGCTGCTGTATGTATTTCTTCCAATTGGGCAGCAGGTCGAGAGCCCGGAGATTCAAGTGCTGATTTAGACCATCATTCCGTTTCTTCTCAAGCCAACCGAAGATTGATGCCTATCTGGGCTTGTTTGGTCGAATTGCTGTCCTAACTTAAATAACGGCAATCAATCTCTTTTTAGGGTGGCCTAAAACTTAGATAGATGAACTCATGCCATGAACCATGGGAGTCGTATCTGATAACGGTCTCATTGTCGTCGGGGTTCTTTCGACCATCGTCCTTCTCTCAAGTTTGACGTTAAGTTTCGTCTTGGAAGAGGAAGAGGTTTCTTTTTCAGTGAATGATGAGGCTATGATGAATGATGTTTTCCAAATATCATCCTTCGGCCCCAGGGTTACGGGTTCATCTGAGGAAACCGTTGCTGCCACATACATCAGCGAGAGATTTACAGAAATCGGCTTAACGAACGTTCAAATTGAAGAGTATCAGGTCATGGGTGCTTGGTTTGTTGATGCAGAACCTGAGGACCATCAAATCCTGATGCACGCACAACTGGAACAAGGAGCTCAAAATGCACCAGGGCTGCCAGATGGAAGTGCCGGAACTGCGAGGGTTCAACTCGAATCGAGTGGTAATTTAGACCACGTAGACAAGTTTACGTTCTTAGGTTATTCTGGCTCTACACACAAGCACGATAATATGATCACATATATTGGAAATGGCTCGAGTGAAGAGTTTTCATCGGTTGGTGACATGACTGATATGGCCCTAATGATCAATTATGACAATTCAAGAAACCTGTCCGAAATTTACAAAGATTCGATTGACCGGAACGCCGGAGTCGTGATGATTTACACCGAGGGTGTCGAGACGCCTCCATTTCGATCGGTAACCGTTCAAGAGAACGGCAAGACTGTTCCGTTTCCACAAGCCTATGGAGGCGAATATGCAAACTCTCTCATTCCATTCATCTACATTTCAGAAAGTGTTGCAGATACGTTCCATGGTTTCATTGAACAAGCATCAGACGATCCAACTTTGTTTGCCTCCTTAGATGGTTTTTGGGAAGGAAATAATGTTGGAATGAGAACGGTCAAGGTTGTAACCGGTGAGTTGCCAGGTAATGGTGACGGAGAAATTTTGATTGGGGCTCATCATGATTCAGTATACATCAGTCCCGGAGCAGTTGACAATGCTGTTGGGGTTGCGCAACTTCTCGAAGTAGCTTCTGAATTGAGTGACTTAGAACTCCAATCCACCGTCAAGTTTGCAACTTGGGGTGGTGAAGAATTAGGTTTGCTTGGAAGTCAAGCATATATCGATGCTCATAGTGAAGAAATGGGTGATCTAGATTTGTACATTAACCTTGATTCCACGAACCTGAACCCAGAAAAAGGCCTCTCTACATTAGGAATTGAATCGTCGGAGAAAGATTTAGTTCAAGCAATATCCAACATTTATGATGAAGTGCTTGACGAGGGCTGGGGTGACTATTCGGCAAGTGTATCATTGAATGAGAATGGCGGTAACAGTGATCATCGTTCTTTCAATCAAAGAGGAATCGCAACGATAGGATTCTTTGGCTGGGAATATGAAGAATATCATCGGCAAACTGATGTTGCAAGCGTTGTGCACAAAGAGGGACTTGGTTTGACAGCTGAAATTGTGTTGGAAATCGTTGTTGCTCAAGGTGGGCATCACAGCGGCGATGAACCACTCATCCAAATTCAGGGACTGGAAGGTGAATCGTCGTCATGGGTATTCCCATTCTTGCTCGCCTTGGGGGCCGGACTCGCCACAGGTATTGGAGGACTTATCGTCTTTTTTTTGAAGGAAATAACTTCCGAATTGATGGCGTTTATGCTGGCAATGGCTGCAGGTGTGATGTTGTTGGTTTCAACTGTAGACTTATGGTTCGGTCGTGCATTGGAGTTCGGTTTTGTTCCGATTACATTTTCCTTTGCAGTGGGTGTTTCAATCGTTTATCTTGTGAGTTATTACACTTCGAAAGACGATGTGGATGTTGAGTTGACAAAAGAGAGAAAGTTGTACAAATCAGGAATGTTAACCGCCATTGCTCTTGCCATTCACAATTTCCCTGAGGGCCTAGCTATGGGCGTAGCAGTGCTTGAATCGGCCCAATATGGAGTCGTTTTGATGTTTGCTATTGCTTTGCATAATATTCCCGAGGGTATCGCTGTAGCCGCACCGATTCAAGCGGGCAATGGTGGTCGACTGAAAGCAACGATGGTTGCTATGGCGACGGGTTTGACGGAGCCACTCGGTGCTTTGTTTGCACTCTTGGTTCTCGGTTCCATTCTCACGCCGGTGATGGTCGGTTGTTCTCTTGCTTTTGTTGGCGGTATTATGACTGTTGTCGCCTACAAAGAATTGATACCCCAAGCAATGGAGCAGAACAGACCCAAACATATGATTGTAGGTGCTCTTTTCGGAGCTGCAGTCATGCAGTTAAGCCTACTTTTACTAGGCTAAACTGCATCTCAATGCACCTGATTGGTCGCTGTATCGCGCTTCAAACCAGTATCGCGCAATGTCTAAAATCCGCCAACCTGGACAACGTTCATGGAAGGAATGAACGTCGACCAATGGATGGCGCATGAAGCCCAAAACGAATGGGAAGTCATGATGAAGAAAATGGCTGTCTTTCATGACAAACATAACTTTGAAGAAAACAATGGACACGATATGGGCTACAGAATTGCACTTACTGTTGAAGAACTTGGAGAGTTAGCAGCAGCCGTGACCAAGGGCAAACCACTTGCTGACTGTGCTGAAGAGATGGCTGACATATTGCTGCTGTTAATGGGCCATTCTTTGGCAATGGAAATAGATTTGAAGGCTGCTTTTGAGTCGAAATATGCTAAAATTATGCAACGGCCATCTCGTCAAGGACGCTTGGGTTTACGGGTGACTGAATACAATCCAGAAGATGAGTAATCATCGGATCCAGTGTTGAAAAATCATGTTATGCTCGTCACGGGGACCAGCATCAACAAATCGTTCTCCAATCATGTGAAACCCTTCACCTTCCATGGAAGGAGCAAATGCATCAGCTCCCTCGACGTTGGTATCAATGATGGTTTTGTGAATCTCTTTGGTATGTTCCAAGAACAATCGATAAATTTCTCCACCACCGATAATCATCAATTCCTCTGATTCTCCCAATTCGAGGATTTCCTCGTAACTGAGAACCTCAACATCGTCTCGAGGCGACCTCGAGAGTACAATGTGCCTTCGTCCCGGTAATTTCCCAGGCAAACTTTCCCATGTTTTTCTCCCCATGACCATCGTTTTGGACATCGTGATTCGCTTGAAGTGTTGCAAGTCTGATGATTGACGCCATGGAAGATCGCCATCTTTACCGATAGCACCGTTCAAGTCACATGCAAAAATCATGGTAAACATCACTTCACCTCAAATTGCAATAGGGGCAGAGATGTGCGGGTGGTGTTCATAGCCGACCACTTCGATATCTTCGTAAGTAAACGAATCAATAGTAGTGCACTCTGGATTCAATTTGAGTGTTGGTAAAGGTAGTGGGTCTCGAGATATCTGTAACTTCGATTGTTCCAAGTGGTTGGTATAGAGGTGAGCATCTCCAAGAGTGTGAACGAATGTTCCCGGTTTGAGATCACAGATCTGAGCCATCATGTGTGTCAAAAGTGCATATGACGCAATGTTGAAAGGAACGCCGAGAAAGACATCAGCGCTTCTCTGATAAAGCTGGCAATTGAGTTTTCCATTCGCGACATGAAATTGGAAAAAGGCATGGCATGGCATCAATGCCATTTCATCCAATTCACCAACATTCCAAGCTGAAACAATAATTCGTCGGCTGTTTGGATTGTTCTTAATCATGTCAATCGCTTGTTCAACTTGGTCAATTATTCGGCCATCATTTGCTTCCCATTTGCGCCATTGTTTACCATATACGGGCCCCAAGTCGCCGTTTTCATCAGCCCACTCGTTCCATATGCGAACGCCGTTTTCTTGGAGGTACTTGACGTTGGTATCGCCTTTCAAAAACCAAAGTAATTCGTGGACAATCGAGCGAAGGTGGAGTTTTTTTGTCGTGACCATCGGAAAGCCTTCTGAAAGGTCAAATCGCATCTGATGTCCAAACACCGATAGTGTCCCAGTACCTGTTCTGTCACCCTTCTCTTCACCTTCGTCCAGGATACGCTGAATGAGTTCATGATAGACTTTCATCGAGACACCGAATGCTTGTCGTAACCGACAGCACTTGAGCATTCTTGAGAGGCTCGGTCTCAAACAGTAATGAAAAGGGCATCACTCGCATCACTTGGTTCTGAGAGATATTTTTCAATCTCTTGTTGAGTGAAGTTTTGCAGCAATGGCTCGAGCGTATCCTTTACCTTCTCAAGATCCCAACAGCGACAAACATACCATCTACGTGCCATTTCTGCAAGTGTTGAAATCGCTTCATTCACGAGACCGAGTTCGTTCATTTCCATCATTGTTTGAAGTTCGTCATAGTCTGAAGGGAGAAGTTCTGAGCAATCTTCATACACTTTGTTCGTGGTCTGGTGGGCTTTCTGAGCTAGGGTTCCAGGTGTTGCGTGAATTGGCCAACCAGCTACTCCCAGAAGAACCAGTGAGACTATCGAATCTGTTGATGGTGTTTGTATTCCCTTCGGATCTCGAAGGACGCAAATGGGTGATTTATCCATATACACAGTAAGGTGGGGGTCATCATCGTTTAAGCGTCGCTGAATACTCTGGAATATGTCGATTACAATAGATGGACCGTCGTCATTTGAAATAAGAAACGGCCGATCACTACCGTATTTTACGCTCCATACTGGTGTGGCGTTGACTATCGAGCAGAGCAGTTCCATACCCCGTAACTCAGCCTTCAACTCTTGAGGGCTAAAGTAATCGTCTAACTCCAATTCCCCAAGTGATGTATCTATACGCTCCACGTAGGGTTGAGCATTCGACATTACTTCAACTATGGAGCACCTAGCGCAGAAATACTCCCCATCAGTTGATCTGTAAATTTTCTATAGAGTGTAGAAAGAGCACTCCGAATTTCGTGCTCTTCTTGGGTGGAGAGTTCAATCAGTTGTTCAGCCTTCATGTTACCACCGTTTTCATTTTCAAGCCATTGCATCCACGTAATACCTTTACCAGCGGAGAGTGTAATTGAGCGCCAAAGACGGGGAACTTTGTGGTCTTGAGGCATCATCATATTCCTGGTACCCATAAGGGCGATTGGAACTACCACTGAATCAGGATAGGATGCTGCTAGCCGAGCCGCTCCGGTTTTTCCTGGCAAAAGATACGGTGCTTCGCTACGTTTGGAACGCGTACCTTCCGGGAAAATACCAAGCGCTTGGCCTGAATTAAGCACATCAGCAGCACTTGACAAGGCTCCTTGACCACCGATGTCTCGCTTCGTTTCAATCTGACCGGTTGCTCGCATAGCAAAAGCCATAGCTGCGTTTTTGAAGTGCCCGTCCTTTGCCAAGTAGTGGGTTGTTCTTCGAGCAGATGCGATGATGAATATTGGGTCCACATGAGAAAGATGATTTGCTGCAAGAATCACCGAACCTTTTCTGGGAATGTTGTGAAGTCCGTGCATTTTAGCATTGAGTGCAGGTCTCAAAAACGGCGATAAAAACATTCGAAGAAAACTGTAACTCGGTGTTTTGGGTAGAGGTTGTCCTGTTGGTGGAATCAGCCAATGCTTTTCGAGTGTTTGCCATGCCTCGACAAGTGATACACCCTCTGTCATGACAAATTCCAGGTTGGTTTTCGTTTTGACTGTTGCCATTCATTTCATCACAGAGTGCTCGTTTTTCTACCCTGCAGTTTACGCAAAGGAATGCGTCCAAAGTATCAAGACACTCGGCATAGACCAAGTACCATGGCTCCTACACGAAACGGTGTGTTTGTGCAGAGTCTTACCCTTTCCATTCTACTCTGTCTACTCTCCTCGACTTTCAGCCCCGTCGCTGCAGCCGATATAACTTGGGAGGAAGACGGTTGGTTGCGAACCGCACTTGCACAAGAGCGTCTTGATTCCGGTGATGAATTCGGCTGTTATGGCATGCCTAACATTGCGTGGAGTGCAGACCCAGGTGCCGTTGCTCTTGAATGTCATCAATATATTTCCGAGCGAGTGATTGCCAGCCAATGGGGTGAGAATCCTATCTCTACTTTCACCCCATCTGGACTGACAATGCGCCAGCACACTACGATTGCAGGTCAAGGATTTATGGTTCATGGTGATCAAAACGGTTTATCGACTACTGCTTGGCACAATGCGAGTGATGCACCCATGGATGATTGGGACTGGTATAATCTTGGGCGAAGAGGTGGCAGTTTAGAGCAAATTATTGGTTCAAAGGAGCAGGTTCAGACTGCCGTAGAAGAGGGTGGACTTGTCAACCTCTATTGGGTTGGGCGTATGAATGACGCCACTATTCGCCACGACCGTGACATTACGGCTTACCTCAACGATGAGGCTCAGGCCTGGATGACGACATGGGGTGAAGCATGGTCATACTGGACAGTTCATGACTGCCATCAAACGGCATATTCAAGCGAAATAGTCGAGGATCAAACAATCATTCAATTTGAATCTCTTATCACAGAGGAATGTTCAGCAGTCACTCCACTTGCTTGGAATGTGCCGGTGACCTACATTCTTGATGTTGGTGGGATGGAGGTTGCTGAAGTTCGGGATTCTCATTCCAACTTGTCTGATTTAACTGGAGTGAAAAAGACTGCAGAGGGTTACACTCAAAACGGTACTGAAAATCTTCATCTCTCGGTAATACGGGGGCACAACGTCACTATTGTTGTCAACGGAACCGTTGAATTCGATGTTCTTGGACGCTCTCAATTCTGGAATAATTATTCTGCAGCTGTTACTATTGCAGCTCACGATACAACTGATTTATTCAAATGGTCAAAGCGATTTGGGGAAGAGGCACATCTCAAATTTACCTGGCTTGTTCAACCTCGTGATGGGTTGGGCGAGTCTGACTGGCTTGCAGTCTTGGCAATTGTCGTGGCTGTTTCGACGATTTCAGGGATGATGTATATCCTCAAAAAAGAGGGTTTAGGACCGTTCGCAGAAAAACACCCTCATCACCGTTCCGAGATTGCCCAAGAGTCGTCTGAATCGAACTTTGAAGCCGAATGAGGGCGAAGCCTTGATGCCTTGAGGTTGTCACCGAGGGGTTGGAGGATAGTGGTATGGGCGGCGAAGATGTAGTCATCGACCCTTGGGGAAGTGCACAATCAACCGATTATTCTCGGATAATTGAGCAATTTGGTCTCTCGTCGATGGATGATGTTCACCTTCCCACGCCTTCTCGTCTTCATCGACGAGGCATTGTCTTCGCTCACCGTGATTTAGGACAAGTACTCGATGCTCAACGTCAGGGCGATTCTTTTGGCGTTCTCACGGGGCTGATGCCCAGCGGTCAGATGCACATGGGGCATTCAATGGTGATTGACCAAGTAAAATGGTTCCAAGAACTTGGAGGCGATGTCACCATCGCAGTCGCCGATTTGGAAAGTCAAGCAACACGTGGTGTTTCACTTGAAAAGGGTAGAAAAGTTGCTTTACAGGAATACATTGCTCACTATGCAGCATTAGGTATCGATCCAGAAAAAACCAATGTTTACTTTCAATCCTCCCGACCTGTAGTACAACGTCTTGGATTTCAACTTGGAAAGCGCACCAACTTGAACGAATTCGAAGCCATCTATGGATTCAGTGGAGAGACAAACCTCGCTCATGTACAGGCACCTTTGGTTCAAGTGGGGGATATTCTCCACCCACAAACCGACGGATATGGCGGTCTCAGGCCGATTGTTGTACCCGTAGGTGTTGACCAAGACCCTCACCTTCGACTTACTCGTGGACTCGCATCAAAGACGAATTGGTTTAATGTCAATGATGGGAAATCGTCTGGAGTAGTAATCGGTCTTTCTGTTCAAGACGATAATGCAGAAGTGCTTGGCCAGTTGCCAAATGGACGTCTTGACAAAGACCGCCTGAAGACTGTCTTTAATGGAATGGTTTCCTCTTTGGAGCATCTTGGATTCTCTGATATCCAGTCCAACCCGAAGCAAGGCACCATACTTGTCCCGAGTGCGACTCCGAAAGACAAATCTAAAATTCGAATCAAACTTCTCGAATATGAGCGTTCATTGGGTGGAATGGGTTTACTCGCCCCTTCATCGACATATCATCACTTTGCGGTCGGTCTAACTGGCGAAAAAATGAGCAGCAGTAAGCCAAAAACAACGCTGTTTTTGCGAGATGATTTATCCACTGTGGAAAAGAAAATTAAGCGTGCATTCTCCGGTGGACAAGCTACTGTTGAAGAACATCGACGCTTGGGTGGTAATCCTGACATCGATGTCGCTTATCGCTACATGATGTATTTCTTTGAAGATGATGATGCCTATCTTGAAACAATCAATGCTGATTATCGTGCAGGCAAGATTCTCGCTGGAGAGATGAAGCAGCTCTGCATCGATCGAGCCACAGAATGGCTCGGTAATCTGCATGAGATGCGTGACCAAACTGCTCATTTGGTTGAGGATTTCCTCGCTACAGATGCCCGCTAATTATCGACATCATCTGAAGAAAAAACCGCAGGATCAGGTCCTATAGGTAGCTCTGCAAGTTCCTCTTCGGTCAACTCACGCTCGACTGCGTCCTGGTCAAGAATCATTGAATGGCCATTTGGGTCAAGGAATTCGACCGTGAACACACTTTGTTCACCTGCTTGTGCAATTGAAGTGAGTAAAGAATCCAGGGTTTTCAAAGCATTGGCGTTTTCTTCACTCTCTTCGGATTCTGTTTCAACGTCACGTTCGACATCTCGGCGAACCATGTTAATGATGTCGACAAAACGATTCAAGACGCCTTCGATATTGCTCACGTAACCAGTCGAGTTGGTTCCCGGCATGACTTCTAAATCCAGTTCGGGGATTCGCACAGTGCAGGAAGATGAGCGTACAACTCTTGTTCGCAATTTTTCACTGTCGTTCAATACGAGAGCCCAAGCGCCTGCTTTCTTCCCTTCAGCAGGGATAAAGTCTGTCTGACGCCAACCGCAACTATGGCACAAAACGGTGACTTGCGTATGCTCTCCGAAGTAAGGTATCTCATCGACATTTGCCACCATTCTGAGATGTCCTTCTTCTGAACAAATTGGGCACGGTATGTTCACCGGCTGCTCTTGCATCACATCGGCCGCCTTCCTAATTCCTTAGCGTCAACAGCAAAGGCCTCCATTTCGACTCCACGGACGCCTCGGCATCCAGGTGGTAAGAGCATCAAACGGGTTTCAGTCATTTGAATAATTTGACCGCCTAAATCAGTTTCAATGAAAGAGTTAAGTTGTGCTAAAGCAGCATTAAATTCTACGGTTTTTTTCATAAGACGATTCATCTCTACAATGACAGCATGGTCATCAGCAACCCAGTCCATTAACTGGCTACAACCTGTAATATCATTCAACACGGCTCGGTGCAAGACCATGCCCTTGTCTGAGGCAAGAATCGGGGGATTTGGATATAATTCACCTAAGTCGTGATAAAGAACATCGGTTGATGAAGTGATTTGGGGCTTTGACTGCTCCATACTTGGCATGGAAAAAGTTTGGAGTGGATTGACTTCTTCTTTCTCGTCGAACTCTGAATTCCTTTCAAGTTCAGCATTCTTTAATTTTTCATCCGCTCGCGCCAATGCATCCAGGTCGGGCATTGACGGTATGACTGGTTTGCTTGATGTTGATTTTTGTTCGCCGGGTGCGCTGGTAAAGGCATCGAGCGAAGACTGCGCTTCGTCGCGTTTTCCTTTCTTCCCTCTGCGCATGGCACTGGTGGATGGGGACACCTCAAGAAGACTCGCATCAAACATGAGTTGAACACATCATTTCATGGGGCTTGCTTGAGTTGCCGAAATGCTCGTTGGGTTGATAAGGGTAGATGCTCACCGTAAGTTTGCGCCTCAAGGTTCAAAAGGTGTCGACTGAAAGAAGGGATTGATGACAATGGATGCACAGCAGAACGTATTGAAAACCGGAACGAGTACGATTGGAATTACATTTGACGGCGGTGTTGTTGTCGGAGCGGACCATAGAGCCACTATGGGCCACTTTATTGCCAACAAAAGCGTTCAGAAACTCTTCAAGATTGGTGACAACCTCGCACTCACTACAGCAGGGCTTGTCGGCCACGCTCAATCCCTCTCTCGAACTCTTTCTGCTGAAGTTGCATTGTTTCAACTTCGTCGCCAACAACCAATGACCGTTCGAGGTGCAGCTACTTTGACCGCTAACATCCTCTCAGGTCGTCCTCACTGGGTCCAACTGCTGATTGTAGGTGTTGATGATGAAGGCGGACATGTCTATTCGATCGACTCCGCAGGTGGTTCGATTCCAGATACCTATTGCGCTACAGGCTCAGGTTCTCCATACATGTATGGTGTGCTCGAAGACGGCTTCAGCGAAGGCATGTCTCGGACCGATGCATTGAAACTCGCGGCACGCGCCCTCCACGCATCGGGGCAGCGTGATGCGGCCTCCGGAAACGGCATGGATTTGGCAGTTATCACCGCCAAAGAAGGCTTTGTATCCCTCTCTCAAGCAGAAATCGCTAAACTTCTTGCTTGAGTTATTTCAACTCCCGCAGCTCAAAACTGCACTCCCATGAGGAGAGTTTGTGCACAGTAATTGTGCGAGCGCGGGCAGGGTGAAATTATGCGTTTATCGTTTAAAGAGTTGAAAGACCAAGTGGAAAAGATTGTCCCCAAAGACATTCCGTACACTGTAGAATTGGAAGCCGGGAACATCGCTCTGGTTACGCCTGAGCCGAATCGTATCCTTGCCACAGATGGCTTACTGGCAAAAATAGCGCACAAAGTCAAGCGTAAGATCGTACTTCGGCCCGACCCATCGATTATGAAGTCAGAAGAAGACGCAACGAAAATCGTTCGAGAAATTATTCCTGAATCTGCTGATATCACTCAAATTTACTTTGACGCCTGTTACAGAGAAATCACCGTACAGTGTAAGAAACCTGGCGATGCAGTCGGTCGTAGAGGCGCACACCTTCAAGAAATTCGCGATAAATGTGGATGGCTCATTTCTGTTGAAAGAACACCGCCACTGATTTCCAAAACAGTCCACGACATTCGTGGTTATCGCCACGCTCACGCTGAGGAGCGAAGAAAACTTCTGAAAGATTTCGGACTCAATATCCATCGCCCACAACGTCCTGGCTCTGCTTGGGCAAGAGTGACTGCATTGGGTTCGTATCGCGAAGTCGGCAGAGCATGTCACCTTGTGACAACCAATGAGTCCAGAATCATGATTGACGTTGGAGTCAATGTTGCCAATGATTTAGAGCCAATGCCGTATTTTACCGCCCCAGAAGCCTTACCAATCGATAAATTAGATGCAGTTGTACTTACCCACGCTCATCTTGACCACGCTGGTATGTTGCCCGTACTGTTCAAGTATGGCTATCGTGGACCCGTATACTGCACTCCACCGACCCGTGACCTGATGCTTTTGCTCCAAACAGACTATCTGAAGATTGGCGGTGCTGAAGGAAGGCGTGCTCCGTATGACATGGAAGATATCCGAATGTGTATGCGGCATGTTGTCGATGTAAATTGGGATGAAACTACAGATATAGCACCCGATGTTAAGATGACTTTTTCCAATGCAGGACACATCCTTGGTTCCTCTGCAGTTCATCTACACATTGGAAATGGTAAACACAACCTCTTGTTCAGTGGAGACCAAAAATTCGAGAAATCTTGGCTCTTTGAAGCTGCAAACTCACGCTTCCCTCGTGTTGAATCACTGGTTTTGGAATCAACATATGGCGGAAATGGAGATTTCCAACCTTCTCGTCAAGAAGCGAATCAAGAATTGAAAGATATTGTTTCAAGAACGCTTGCTCGTAATGGAAAGATGATTTTCCCTGTGTTTGCTGTTGGACGTAGTCAGGAAGTAATGATCGCCATCGACGAACTCTTCCGTTCAGGCACTGTTAAACCCGTTCCTGTTTGGTTAGATGGAATGATACAAGAGGCTACGGCTATTCATGCAGCACACCCTGATTTCTTAGTGAGCAGTTTGCGCAAGTCAATCTTGAAAGACGACGACGGTAATCCATTCAGTAACGAGTGGTTCCGGCCAGTTAAGAGTCGAGAATTAAGAGAAAACATCCTCATGGATAGTTCTCCTTGCATCGTATTAGCAACCTCCGGAATGATGAACGCAGGTCCCGTTGTAGAGTATTTCAGACAGTGGGCTCACGAAGACCGTAATTCTCTTTGCTTTGTTGGATATCAAGCAGAGGGGACACTTGGACGTCGTTTACAGAAAGGTTTCGGCGAGGTGCCTATGATCGTTAATGGGAAGACTGAAATGGTGAAAATTGGCTGTGAAATGGTGACCATTGATGGATTCTCAGGTCACTCAGATCGAAGGCAGTTGTTGGAGTTCGTCGACCAACTCAAGCCACCTCCAAAAAAGATTATTTTGCACCATGGAGATTATTTCAAATCCAATGAATTAGGTCAAACATTACGTGAACGCTTCAAGTGCAGAACGTATGCTCCAAGTAATCTTGAGACAATTCGCTTATTGTGATTACATCAAGGGGATTTCATAACCCGATTCCAAAGGGTCAGGTAGATTGTGTTCTTCGTTTTCATTTTGTAGTTCTGTCAATTTTTTTCCATTTGAGTAGTTTGATTGAATCGGTGTAGATCCTCGAACTTTCGAGGTTTTGGGTGATGCATCAAATAAGGACCAAGCAAGAATCATAAAAATGACAGTAAATCCTGCAGCAGCAATAAGCAAACTACTCCCTCCTTCAGCGATATTTGCTCCGAGTCCAGCGACAACAAGAAGAATGGCTGTCAAAACGAGGAGTCGTCGTGAAACTGTTGCCATAAACACGCTCACGACCATGTTCTTCATGAACCCGTTGCATCTGTACCTACACCATGTACTCTTCAGGTGATGAACGTTCGTCCAATGTTGCATGCCCAGGTTGGCTCATGACTGCCGTAGCTCCGTGGGGTGAAAATGCAGAGGATGCTTATGACCAAGGTTTAGTTGAACTGGGCCTCGGTGATTCACGTCTGATTGAAATGAAAGGTGCCATGTTGCCGCTTGGATTTGGTGCAACTCCTCCAAAATCTCTCCCAATGGGTTCTTTGGTTGAATGCCACATTGCGACTGCTTATTCATGGAGCGGTTCTTCGGCATGTGCAGGTGTGGCTTGGGCAGCATGCGTCACACCAGAAGGAGACGAGTGTGCAATCGTAGCAACCGTTTCAACCGAACTCGATTATGAGGAAACCACTCTCATACTTCGCAAGAATTTACAAAACAAAATGGCGAGTCGCGACCTTGAGCTTATCTCTTTCGATATTGCTGTTGATGAAGTGACAGCAGCGGCAGACCACCATGGCGTGGCGATGGCTGCTCTGATTCTACCGAACTCACTCTCACTTGGTGCACGAACAGGGACGGGGCCAGTCCGTGGCGCATTGACTCGAAAAGCGACAGAACCTGTTCAGAAACGAGTTGATGTGAAAGCCCCTGCTGCTCCTGCACTGCGCCCGGGTTCACGCCGCACGAACACTGATTTTTCTCTTTGAGAAGTCTTGAAGTACCCTTGCCATGAAGTAACGATATGTCCGGTGCTGGATGGAATGTCGTCCGATGCAGTGCCTGTTCAACATGCCATGGCCATCGAAAAGTAGGTCGATTTTGTCCTCATTGTGGCCAAAAGTTACCGGAAGATGCGGAAATTGTCGCATCGGTGGCAACTGCCGCTGAATTACGAATCGAAGTCGCTCTGGCCAACACGCCTGAAGAATTACGAGACATGCTTCGAAATCGTCTAGAACAAAACCATACATTGTTTCACCAAGAAGAGACTATTTCTTTCACAGGGCTTCCCAAACTACTGCATGACGCAACCGATGAAAATGGTGTTTTGACAGTGAAGAGTCTTCAACCGGTTCTTGACAAAAATCGTAATTCTTTGGAAGTTCAAGATCTCATCGACATGGCTGAATCCCAAGGTCTACTCGTCCGACTCAATTCTGATTGCTGGCAACTCCTTGAGTGAACTTCATAGGTAAGACGCCGTGGCGAGGACTGCAAGGGGCGATTGGGTTAGCTTGGCCTATACTCGGGCGTTTGGGACGCTTGGACCCAGGTTCAAATCCTGGATCGCCCACCATCTGTGTTCGTTTGGAGATTTTATTCTGGAAGGATGACTTCGTGTACCCAAATGAGATGATAACCGAATTGGGTCTTAACGTAAGACTCAGGCACCGTCTCGGGTTCCATTGCCCACACAGCATCTTCGAACTTTTGGACCATTTGTCCTTCAACAAATTCACCCAAGTCACCTTTCTTGCTCGCACTCGAACAATTTGAGTATTTTTTCGCCATTTTTTTGAACATTTTCAAGGGGTTGCGAGCAGATTGAATTTCTTCAAGAATTTCGCGAGCATCGGGCTTTGCAGCCACTAAAATGTGACGTACATGAGCTTTTCTCGGCTTACGTCTTTTGTCGAGTCTTCGCATTTATTCTCAACTCCTGAACCATTCGAGTCGCTCCCTTGTCAAAAACATGCGCAATCGTCCAAGCAGCAAGGACAAGGAAAACAGGATTCATCCCTCGCCCAACAAGTTCTCTTTCGAGATCGGTACTTATCCCAGGTAACAATGCCATCCATCCAATGGCGTAGGCTATGCCAGCGAAAAGTGTGTGTGGAGTTAATCGATTGCTGAATATCCATGAAATGCTGCGGTGATGGTGCCTGTAAGCCATCATGAGTCCAACCTTGACAAAAAAAGGCAATCTTCGAATCCCGGATTTTTCATCCCCATAAATCGCCTCAACCGGGACATGGGCAATGCGAAAACCCATCGTAGAGAGTCGGATTAACCAAAAATTCGGGTATCCATAACCTTTCCATGAATCCTCCCAATTCCATTCACGAAGAACATCTGAATGCGTTGCAGTATAACCGCACTGTGGGTCTGGGGTAGTTTGTCCAGAAGCGAGTCCAGTGAAAAAAGACAGAACACGACTGGCTCTTCTTCGTAATGCTGGCATAGATTCCAAACTTTTCTGGTTTGCAAATCGATTCCCTTTGGAGTGTTCTGCTTTGCTTTGTAGAAGTGGTTCAAGAAGCAATTCCATTTCTGCTGGATTCATTTGCCCATCGCCGGCCATCACGACGCTGATGAACTTCTCATCCATCCAATGTTCAAGCAGATACTTATGTCCCGTGTCTATTGCGAATCCAACCCCTTCACCTTCAAGGTGAATGGAATGCATCTGTACCGGTGAATCCAGCTCTTGTAAAATTTCTCGAGTCGAATCAGTGGAACCATCGTTGATGATGACAGCCAAATCGACAAACTCGGGGAGAGTGAGCACAACCTGCTCAATGAATTTCTCCTCGTTTTTTGCAGGAATGACAACACCGACTCTGTATTCACCCTTCACATGACTCGCAATTGGTCATAGGCAAAGAACATGTGGCATCGTTCTTTTGAAATCGAAAAGCGGTTCTTTCCAAAATATTCAGCGAGGGTTTGATATGAAGTTGCACAGGACAAGGCATGTGGCTCGCCAATCATTGCGTATCATCTTCATGGCTCGAGATATCGAGTTAAGGCTCGTATCTCTCGTTGTACGTGGCCGTGAGGGTGCTGATGAAGTGATGTTGATGGACCTTGGGTCGAGCGATTCTACTGTTGAATATGCAAACGAAATCGACTGCGACGTACTTCACTTCAAAGATGAAGTCAATATTCAGAACATCACGTCTTTTCTCCTGGAATCAAATTTGGAACCAATGGACTCTACACTCGTCATTTCCATAACCGATAATTGGAAACTTCGCGACCTTCCACTTTCTATAAATCGGGCACTTGAGAACTGGGACGTACACTTTTCTCATCACGTAGAAGATTCCAAGGTGGATTCAGTCGAGGAACTCATTCTCAGTTCAGCAACCATTCAACACATCGTTCTCACGCAACAGGGAATGGAAGCAATCGCTTCCCTCGGCCCCTTAGCTCGAACATCAGAATTAGCAGATGACTTGCGAGTTCGAATCGTCGAGGGCCGGTCGAATATCAACCTCCCTCAGAGAGAATCGCTCGCAACCGCTTCGCGTTTTGCCCAATTGTTCTATTGGATGCTTGAAACCAAGCACCCTCTTCTCCTCTTTGGAATACCGGGCATCGTCTTGTTCATTCTCGGTTACAGATTATCGGGCAACCTGGTTGGAGCACTGCAAGAACTTAATTCAACTTCCATTGGGGTGACGTTAGCGACCATCGCTATGACGCTGATAGGATTATTTGGAATCATGGTGGCTTTGATACTCTACATTATGGGCAAGCAAGTTGAGCAAATTCAATCGCAATATAACTGGCCGGCACGTGAACAGTAAGCTATTGTTTCTTGAAGGAGTAAGGAGTGATTGATATTATGGCCAACAATGGTGTTGAAAGACTGGTTTGCTTAGACATGGACAGAGTCTTAGTAGATCATCTTTCGACATGGCAATTTGTCTACGATAATCTTGGAATTTCGAATGATGAGTCATTTGAATTATACAATCAAGGTTTACTCGATGAGTGGGACTGGATTAAACTGGACATTGCTCTCATCAAAGAGAGCCGTTCCCCCGGACAACCACCTCTCTCAGATTCGGATTTACGAAGTTGTATGGAAGGTATGCCAATGATGAAGAATTGGAAGCCATTTATCCAAGAATTGCTGGATAAAGGTTACCATGTAGCCATTGTAAGTGGTGGCTTACAACAAACAGCCCGAGACATTGCAGCTCAATTTCCTAGCAGTTCGCCTTGGACCCGAAGATGGGGTGGAATCGACTCCCATACCGCTCAACGTTTTGCCGATGGTCATGATACTTTGTTGCACGTTTTTACCAACGGTTGGCTTTTAGGGAAATCATTACCAAACGGTGATTATGAACTTGATGATTTTGGTAGATACCAAGTTCAAATGGATGGAAAAGGTTCTGTTGTACAAATGCTTCAACGCAGGTTGGGTGTCAGCAAAGAGAATACTGCATCAGTTGGCGATTCAGCCGGCGACATCGCCATGTTTCAAGAATCGGGATTTCCAATTTGTTTTAATCCGTGGGATGAGCGTCCAAAAAAGCACGCTGCACTTGTGATTGAAGAAAAAGATCTGTTACCTGTCGCTCAACGAATCACTGAGTACTTCTCATCACTCTGAGGGTTATCTTGATGAACTGTGGCCAGAAAGTCATTTCATGCTCGGCGATGATATGATGACTTCTATTTGCTTACACTGCGGATTTCTTCTTGGCGAATTTATACCGGGAATGCCGTGCCCTAACTGCGGCGAAACAATGCTTTAGTCTTCTGTAAATTGGACACCGTGTTGCTTCATCATCTCGATGACAGCATCGATTGCGTGTCCACTCAGTGCTTCGGGCGGATGAATCCCTGGCGATAATCCACAACCATCGAGCGGTCCATTGTCCATGAATTGCAAAGCGCATGCTGCAGTCACTAAACCGGTTGTACGAGCCATAGAACCATCTCCATTTTGACCAGCATCTTGTACAACCCACCGCTTTTGATTTTGAACGGATTTAGCAACGACTTCAAGCCAGGTAAATTCTTCACGCGATGAATCAAATTTCCACGCATTGAGAAGTTCATCTTCGTTGAGTGATTTTGACTCGTTGAGCCATTTGTCAATATGTCCTGGCCAGCGAACAGTGAATTCTTTCATGTTTGACGCTGGAATGGTTGAGAGAACGCTTCTCAGCCCATCGGTAAGAAACGCTTCCATTTGCCCATATCCATCGACTTCGATGAGATGCCGTTCCGTAATCGCAGGTACCTCGCAAACCTCATTTTTGACCTTGATGCGTGCGGGGCGAGTGTATTCTTCAATAACATCAGACGGTGAAAACGGGGCCATGTATGACCATTCAGAATCAGGCTGGGCCGGATTACCACCCACTTTGATGGTTACAGTATCCAAATGTCCAAGCATTTCAGAAGCTTTCTTAGCGAGCATATTCGACATTCCTGGTGCAATGCCAACATCCCATAGGAGTACAGCCTCATTTTCCACTGCTAACTGTTGGTATTGATGTGGGTCTTCTGCAGTAAATGCGAGGTCGACTACGTGATGGCCTGCTTTGAGTAGAATTGGTCGTACTCGATCACCAATACGTCCGGGGAGCATGTTGATGACAACAGACTTCTCGGGCAACTGAGAAATATTTTCAAACACATCTCCTTGACGTGCATCAATACCTTCCTTCTCTTTGAGTTCTTCAGGGATCTTCAAATCAAGAACAATGACTTCATGTCCGTATTCAAGTAATCTTTCAATAACGAAATGCCCTACAAGTCCACACCCAAGAGCGATTGCAGAGGCCATGAAATCACCTAAGGAGTCACTCGACGACTGGTTCGTGGGAACGGAATAACTTCACGGATGTGCGTTGCACCAGCTAACCAACTAACGACACGGTCAACGCCTAAACCAAAACCTCCGTGAGGCACCCCACCGTAAGAACGAGTGTCAATGTAGAATTGGTAGGGTTCTTTGTCAGTGCCTTCTTCATCTAAGCGGGCTAGGATTTCTTCTTCCGACCACGTTCGCTCACCGCCTCCAATAATTTCACCATACCCTTCTGGTGCCAGCAAGTCATGGCAGAGCACGTAGTTTTCATCATCCGGGTCTACTCGGTGATAGAACGGTTTAGCAACCTTAGGATAGTGAGTCAAGAAGTGAGGTACGTCGAAATCCTGAGTCAAGATTTTCTCTTTTGAATAATCGAGATCTTGTCCCCATTCAACATCATCTCCTTTCGACTGAAGAATTTCTACAGCTTCATCATAGCGCATGCGTGGATAAGGATTATCTGCATATCGAGCGATTAAATCGAGGTCTCTCTCAAGAGCCGTGAGCTCCTGTTCTTGCTCTTCAAGCAATGTTCGAGCCACGTGTCGAACCACGCCTTCGCCATGCGCCATAATTTCATCATTCGTGGCCCATGCCATTTCCATTTCAGCATGCCAGAACTCCGTAAGATGACGACGAGTACGCGATTTCTCTGCACGGAATGAGGGGGCGATTGTATAAAGGCGCTCTAATGCCGGCATTGCTGCTTCAGCATACAATTGCCATGATTGCGTCAAATAGGCTGAGCGACCAAAGTAAGGTACTTCAAACAATGTCGAGCCGCCCTCTACTGCACCGGTAACAAAATTGGGTGCTTGGTATTCAATGAAATCTTCATTTCTAAAATAACTGTGAATGGCGCCAAAGGCAGAACTTCGAAGTTTAAGCATCGAAGTCATTCGACTGGTTCGTAGGTAGAGGTGTCGGTGGTCGAGGAGGAACTCAGACCCTCCTGGCATAAGTTCTCCATCCTCGTCAACAGCCGATTCTAACGCTTCTTTGTTGATTGGGAACGGTCGTTCTGCATTGACCGCTCCGATAATCTCAAAGGAAGTGGCAATGATTTCATGGCCTCCATCGGCACGTTCGTCAGCGTTGACGACACCGTTGATGATGACGGATGTTTCAATGAGCACATTTTTTACTTCTTGGAACAAATCTTCACCGATTGCGTCCTTCTTTACGACGCATTGGATATGCCCGGTTGAGTCTCGAAGAACAATGAAGCGCATCTTATTACTTCCACGTTCACGTTTAATCCAACCCTTTAATTCGACCTCTTGGCCGTCATACTTTCCTGCCTGAACATCTCCAATCCAAATGGTCTTTACCATGCTCGCACCTGTCTCTTGCTGTAGCCTTCTCTAATTCAATGTCACCCTAATGGGATTACGATTCAGGTCATCAAATCCTTCTCACATGCACTGGTTCAATGCAAAGGGTCAAACCATTTCAACTTCCGATAGTAAGTGTGACACGAATCGCAGTGTATGCTATTGGCGGCAATGCTCTTTCATCTCCGGTTCCAAAAGATGTTGATACAAGTGCAGAAGTTCTTGCGCATGTGATGTCAGATGTCATTGATTTACTCGAGGCAGGCTGGGGAGTTGTCCTCACACACGGCAACGGACCACAAGTTGGTCATTTGATGAAACTGGATGCTGAACAAACACAATCAATGGATGCGTGGGTTGCCGCAACTCAAGGGATGATTGCGCATTCTTTAGCGCTTCATCTTGATTCAATTCTTCGTCGTAGAAGGCGTCCTGAACGAACAGCTTGCGTGATAACTCGAGTTCTCGTTGATGGGTCAGATAACGGTTTCAGTTTTCCAACTAAACCGGTTGGCCCTGTTCTTACCCCAGAGGTGGTCATGTCTGCGGACTGGGATATTGCCGAAACCATTCAGGGACCGCGTCGAGTAGTTGCCAGTCCATTACCAATGAAGGTCCTTGATTTACCCGTCATTCAAAAGTTAGTTGAATTGCACGCGGTCGTAATTTGCGGTGGTGGGGGAGGAATTCCAATTGTCCAAAATAAAGACCACTATGCAGGAGTTCCTGCAGTCATCGACAAAGACAGGCTCTCTGCTCTCTTAGCGATTGAATTAGAAGCAGACGCGCTGATTATTTCAACTGCAATCGATGCAGTGCGAACCGACTTTGGGGGCGTGAATGAAAAAATACACCGCACGTTATCCTTGGATGAGTGCGAACACTACCTCAATCAGGGTGAATTTCCTGAAGGGTCTATGGCTCCTAAGATTGGCAGTTTAATGGAGGCAGCATTGCACCGTCCCGGTCTTTCTGCAATTCTTTGCCAGCCAGGGGATGCTTTGCTCGCACTTCGAGGTGAAGCAGGTACGACGGTCGTAGTCTGACATTGTTAAGCACATGTTGATATGCCAGTTCTTTATCCGTATACCATGGAAGACACACCATACACACTTATTGAAGCCTCAGCCCA
>CABYOM010000028.1 GCA_902520595.1 uncultured Candidatus Poseidoniales archaeon
AATGATGTCGTAGATACGTATTGTTACAACATGGCTATCCATTCTGTTGACTATGATGCTACTTCTGCGATATGTGGAGCATACATGTTCGTTGAGAACTATGGCGCAACAGTAACCGACGGTTGCTACAACGCTGTCACCCACACATACGACGTCAACATGTCACAATCAGAATGTGAAGCATACGGTTACTACCTCAACTATGGTGCAACCGTAACCAATGGTTGCTACAACAGTGTCACTCACATGTTTGACGTGAACATGACGCAAACTGAATGTGAAGCATTCGGTTACTACCTCAACTACGGCGCTACCGTTTTCACTGGATGCTACAATACCATGACTCACGCTACAATTGCCGATCAAACTGATTGTGCTTACTCTTACCACCAACATTACGGTGTCGACGTTATCAACAGTATCTACAACTTTGACAACCTACCAGTGGAAGGAACATTGTATGAAGCAAGCGTTCGCTCTGCCCTCCAGCCTACCTGGACTGCACTGGGAATTGACGCAGCTACAGACATAGGAGAACTCGTTTGAGGAAAAGAAGAGTTCATTTAGTACACCCGAAAACGCATTCCAACGGGATTAGTCCCCCTTACCGGAAACCCCGTCGGCGGTGTTGAGAGCAGGTATTCACCCATATCCTGTTCCCAGCATCGTCGACACTTCGTTGAGATGATACAATGTTGAAGATGAAAGCCCTTACTCTTGCCTTCTTGATGTTGGGTTCGCTCACTCTTTCTATGGTTTCAGCCGAGGATGGAGACGGTTCTGATACTCACACTTTGAGCGGCACGGTGTATGATTCAGAAGGAAACACTGCCGATACAACCTACATCAAGGTCGTACCGATGGCTTCAGTATTGTCGGATTCGTCAGATGGCACGTATGAATTCACTGGTATTTCTACAGGGCTACATGCAGCTCGAGCTTATTTCATGAATAATGGACACACAGTTTCGTACAGAGCGCTCTACATGGACAGTGATCTTGCTCTTGACTGGATGGAAGGAAACAACTGGATTACGATGCAGTTCGAAGATTCCGATGGAAACTCGCTTGAACACGATAGTTCCGATGTATCGGTCACACTTCTTGAAACAGGTGAGCAAGTTGATTTTAACAGCCCTCTTCTCGAGTTCAGCTTGAATCCTATCGGTCACTATTACACGCTCAAAACTGTATTTGACGGTGCAGAAGAAGATGCACAATATCTTCACTTCCGGATGAATTCAGGTAATGGCGTTGATGACATGATGCCCAATCACTTTGTCATACGACAAAACACCTCGAGCCTCTATGGGCATGTGTATGGGACAGATGGTCTTCCTCTTGCCGATACAACCATCACCACTGGCGCCAATCAAGTCGTCACAAATTCAGAAGGGTTCTATCTTCTCGAGAATCTACCATTTGATTCAACCCACACTTTCACTTTTGAGAAGAGTGGTGATGAACCCCTGCCCCCTCACAATGTCACTGTTTCTCCTTCCTCGGGTTGGATGAATTTCACTGCTACACAATCGTTTGAATATCCCGGACCGGCGCAATTTGTTGAATCAGAAAAGACGATTGGAATGGAACCTTATACCATCGAATGGCTTGGTGGAAATCTGACGAATTCGTATCACCTCTATATGGATGGTGACTTGTTGTATACCGGTGTGAATACATACTATGAATTTACTCCAGAAGGTCAGGGAAGCTACGAATTTACGCTTGTATCGTTCAATCCAAACGGATCAACCTCGAGCCCTGATTCCCTTCTTCTCATCGTTCTTGGAGATGAAACTGGTGACGATTTGTGGTCTGTAGGTATGTCTTGGGAATACAAGTTGACCTATTTGCCGATGTATGAGCGAAATGTAACTATCACTGCACTTGAAAAAGAGTCTGTAGTTGATGCATTTGGGACGGAGCAGACCGTTTTCAAAACACGACATAAGTATGACACTGAACTTGAAGGTGAAAAATCATACAGATGGTATGACACGACTAATCTCTTGCCAATCCAAACCTATTGGAGAGATGCACCGTTTGAGTCATCTTATTACCAAGAGGGAACACTTGGGTGGGATTTTACCGAATCCAACTCGACCAATGCGACCTCTCTTTTCTCTTCACTGAATGAATTTGACCTACACTTTAACAGAACAAATGTCATTGGAGTTCCCGGTCATCCAAATGGATACGATGATACCGTGAATCGAGTTACTCGAAATTACGAAGAGGTAACAACACCAGCCGGTACCTTCCAAACAACGCATTACTCAATTATTGATTTGAACGACGGGATTGTTTCGTGGGAACTTTGGTACAGTGATACTGTTCGAAATTTCGTAAAGAAAATCGACCGATTGCCTGGTTCTCACTCTGAGCAAGTGATGTATGAATTGACTTCCTTTGATGTGCCTACAGCACCGCAGTTCCTTAACGAAGCGGGCAACATTTCTTCTTCTGATTACACACTTGAGTGGGCTGATTTCCAAGGTGCGCTCTCCTATACGCTGTTTGAAGGCGATACAGTGCTCTATGAAGGAAACAACACGAGTTATGACATTGTAGACCAGTTGGATGGCAGTTACACCTACCAGATTCTTGCGAATATGCCAAATAATTTCCAAACTCAAGCAAGTGAGGTTGTTTTGAATGTTCTGGAAGTCATTACCATGCCAGTCGTCACGGTATCAAAAACCTCAATCGCTCAAGGCGAAACGGTGACAGTTTCTTGGTCTCCGCATGAAGATGCGATTTGGTATTCGATGTGGCTGCAAAATGATTTAGGAGGGACATCGGAGCATTATAATGGCACATCTTCGAGTGTTAATCTCGATGATCTAGAATCCGGCCTCAATCGTCTCCGTGTTCGAACCGGCTCTTCAGACGGCAAAATATCCGATTATTCGGCATCGGTTTTCGTCACCGTAGAAGCAGATTTAGATTCGGATGGGGAACTGCAAGCAGACACATCAACCAGTCCATCTCGATTTATACCCATTCTTTTGACGGTCGTATTGATCGGATTGTTCGGGTGGAGTCTTACTCGAAATCAGAGGAAAGAGTGAGTTGATACTATGAATGCAAAGCGAAACATTGCTATTTTTCAAGCCTCAATGATTCTTTTGTTTTCATTTGGGATTTATTATTACTCTTCAATAGATACGGAGCAAGAATCTTTTGAGAATGGAATCGAGGTATTGGATTCAAACGGAATTACGCATTCATTTGAGTCATCACCGACTCGCGTAGCTATTACCAACACCTATGCCGCATCAGTCTTGCGTATGCTTGATGTTAATTTGTCCGTCGTATCCGGTGTTTCTGGTGATTTCTACGATGAGGCAATTTGGCCAGAATTTGTTGATACGCCCCAAATTCAGCAATCCGCCCATTCTGAAATTGATTTCGAAGCATTGCTCGATGTTAATCCTGATGTTTACATCGTTTTTGCTACGAATGGGATGGTTGATACCAACGCAATCCGTGAGAAACTCGACCCTGTGGGGATCAAGGTTCTTGCTCTTGATTTTTACAAATACGATTACTTGCGAACCGAAATAAACGTACTTGCAATGTTGTTCGACAAGCAGGATGAAGCCGATGCGTTGTTTGAAGAGTTTGATGCTATTGAACTCGAAGTAGAAAACCGAATTTCAGCCGTTAATGAATCTGAACGTCCGAAAGTAGTTATGGAACATCACGCTTCTTTGACTCGAGACCCTGTGGTGCTCACAGGCACTTCACAATGGACTGATTTGATTGAAAAAGCAGGAGGCGATAATGTGTTCAAACATTTGCCTGGACATACGACTCACGTCGATATGGAAGCGATTTTAGATGTCAATCCTGATGTTCTCATGTTTGACGGGATAACCTTTGATATTGGATTCAACAGTTACGATGACTCAAATAAATGCCAAACACATATGCAATTCATTTCAGAACGGCCTGGATTCAATGAGGTCCAAGCCGTCATGGATGAACGTATGCTCATTTTTTCGGGGGAATTTGCCGGACCAATGATGATTTTTGGATTACCAACTCTCGCACAATATCTGCATCCCCACTTGTTCTCTGATCTTGATACAGAGGCATATCTCGTTGATTACTTTGAAACACATCACGGGCTAACGAAGATAGGAAAATTCACATGCGTTTTTGAAGGAGAATGATTACCGTGAGTGACCTTTCCTCACAGTACATCGAAAAGTCGAAAAGGCACATACTTTTGATTGTCTTAATCAGTATTCTCACGTTGCTTTTTGCAGTCTATTCGATGGGAACAGGTTCCTCTTCTAATCTTGGATTTTGGTCTACTCTGAGGATTATTCTTGGACTCGAGGAAGGTTCGAACGTTCAAAACGCTATCATTTGGAAACTCAGATTTCCTCGTATTCTGATGGCCATAGTCGGTGGTACCGCTCTTGCTACTGCTGGTGCTCTCATGCAAGGTGCGCTTGGAAATCCACTTGTCTCTCCACTCACCTTAGGAGTGGCATCAGGTGCTGCTTTGGGCGCAGCTTTAGCAATCGTATTGGGATGGGCATTTATCGATAATTCGGATTTAACGATTGTTCTCAATGCCTTTCTGTTTTCATTGCTTGTCGTTTTCATCATTATTCAACTTGGAAATAGGCGTTCGATATCTCCTGAATCTTACATTCTGGTCGGCATCGCTATCACCTTCATTTCGGGAGCAGTCGTATCGACATTGCAGTATTTCGCTACAGACGCACAACTTTCTGCATTGGCCCACTGGTCATTTGGGAGTCTTTCTCGTCCAAAAATCGAGAACGCCGTTTTCATTTCTTTCATTTTAGTGATACTTTTACCTGTATCTCTGATATGGTCTTGGGACCTCAATGCTTTATCGATGGGAGGAGACGAATTCGCAATTTCTACCGGAGTTGACCCGGTTCGTATTAGAAAAAATATTCTTATTCTTTCTGCTTTGATGACTTCGGTTGTCATTGCCTTTACCGGTTTAATTGGTTTCGTTGGTCTTGCAGCACCTCATATGAGCCGAATCTTTGTCGGCAATGATTTCCGTAAATTAATTCCTTGCAGTGCTGTTTTGGGTAGTTTTCTCATGCTTTTTGCGGATACGTTAGGCCGAACACTTTTCGCGCCGGTAGTCATACCAGTTGGCATTATGCTGTCGGTTATTGGCGGTCCGTTTTTCATGTATTTACTGTTGAAAAAATCGGGGGGGAAGTATTGACAGAACTCCTTTCAGTCAAAGATCTCTCTTTTAATTGGGGGGAAAATGAAGTCCTGAAGGGGATTAATTTCACAATCCAACCACGTGAAATTGTTGCCATTCTTGGAGTTAACGGGGCTGGTAAATCAACGCTGATTAAATGCATCAACCGAATTATCAAGATGGATTCCGGTTCGGTTAAAGTTTTTTCAAATGACCTTCAATCATTCAATTTGATTGGACTGTCGAAACTCATGTCCTATGTTCCACAATCAGTTCGATCGAGTTTTGGAATTGATGTATTTGATGTCGTGCTCCTTGGACGAAGACCTCACATTACCTGGAGGGTAAGCACTCGAGATCGGAACATTGTTTCAGAAACAATCCGATTTCTATCGCTTGAGGAATTTGCATTCCGTCGATTTGATCAACTCTCTGGTGGCGAGCGACAGCGCGTCATCATCGCAAAAGCGGTTGCCCAAGATGCAAACCTTATTCTCATGGATGAACCGACCAGCGATCTTGATTTGAAAAATCAAATTGGAACAATGAAAAGCATTAAGCAGATTATTTCTCAGAGTCAGGACAAAGCAGCACTTATTGCAATTCACGACATTAATATCGCTGCTAAGTTTGCAGATCGAATCCTTTTGTTGCATGAAGGTAAAATCGTTTCCAACGGTACTCCTTCGGGAGTGCTTACGCCTGAAAATATAGCCACTGTGTTTGGTGTAACCAGTCAAATAATTCCTTCAAAGGGTGATAAGCCGATGCGCATTCTTATTGAAGATGAACTACAAGAGGAAAATGAGTGAGTACCATGAGCGATGAAAACGACGAATCAAATCGTGAGGCTGAAAAAAATGCTCGTTCTCACAGTGAGCCTGCGCAAGATGTCCATCAATGGCTTGAAGATGTACACTTTGCGACACTTTCTACAATTTCTCAGGTCGACGGAATTGAAGGCTTCCCAATTGGTTCGGTTGCACCGTTTGCGGTTGATTCAGATGGAAAACCATACATCCTCATTGCTGAAATTGCTGCACATACCAAAAATTTGCTTACGTCCAATAAAATGAATTTGTTTATTCGCAATCCTGAATCTCAAGGCGACCCTCAAACAAGTTGGCGCGCTAGCCTCATTGGTAACATGAAAAGAATTACTTCACCGAGGAATAAAGACAAGTTCTCGGAGGAGCATCTACAGGATTGCATACAAGTCACTGCAGAAGAGGAAGACATTCTTTTGGCTCGGTATTCTGAACGAGTTCCGCATGCTGACCGCTATCTGAAAGTACACAATTTTTCTTTTTGGAAAATGGAATCTATCTTGAAAGTTCGATATATCGCAGGATTTGGCCGGATTTGTTGGATTGAGGGTGATGAAATGGAAATTGAAAAAGATTCGGAATTGGATGAAATCAAGCAATCTTCAATTGAACACATGAATGAAGACCATGAAGATTCAATGATTACTCTTTGCGAGGGCGCTCATTCATTCGTACCTGAGCGTGTAGAATTACTGGATATCGAGCCGCGAGGTATTCTCATGCAAACCTATGAGCCCGATCGTCTCGTGTATTCTTCATTTGGCAAAGCGATTACTGCATCAGATTTACGAGTAGAAATTGTCAAACTCATCAAGAAAGCACGTGCGAATATTCCTAAGGATGAATCTTGATTGAGTGAGTGGATTTCCTTAGGACAGAGTAATAAAATATGGATTTAGAGTAAGAATTACCGAAGTCTGTTTAGTGGGGTGTATTCAATGGATCAGATGCTCCTCGAACTACAAGGTCTCTCTGTTGGGTACTCAGATCCCCTTATTGAAGACATTAATTTGAGTATCAAAAACGGTGAAGTGATTGCAATTGTTGGCCCTTCTGGAATTGGTAAGACAACGCTACTGCGGACGATTAGTGGCCTTGTTCGACCACTCGGTGGAAAAACAATAATGAATGTCGAAAAACGAGGTGGGCTGGGTTATATCCCACAGAAGTTAGGACTTATACGCCACGCGAGTGTTGAACATAACATTGCCTTGGGTGCGATGTCCTCCTCAAAGATCCTTCAACAACTTTCTTTTTTGCGAACCACAGCCATTGTTGTTTTTCTGTACTCATTAATTGGTTCTTTTTTCCAGATGCCTTTCAGCACCATTTTTCTCCCCTTTAGCGCTCTTGCTGTTTTAATTCTAACCATCATTTCTCAATGGAAACTCAATTTTGAAAAGCAGACAACGGTGTGGGATTCGATGAAGGCGGTACAACTTACTGAGAAGCGATATGAGCCAGTTCGCCGTCTTTCGGGAGGTCAACAACGCCGTGTTGCCACTGCACGAACCTTGGCGCAGTCGCCCTCTCTCATTATCGCTGATGAGTTCTTGAGCGAATTAGATGAGGAGAACGTTGAAATTGTTATTCAATCGATTATGAACCTGATTAAACAAGGCAGTTCTCTTGTCATGGTTGAACACAATCTTCAGCGTGCAAAGAAACTGGCGAATAGAATTTGGATGGTTTCTGATGGTAAAATTACAGAGGAGGTGATTGGAGGTGAGTGATTCTGAAAATCCTGTTGACATATTTCGAGGTTTTCTTCAAGTGTTGAAAAGCTTTCAAATTCTAATCATACTCACCGCTCTTACTGGACTTGCCCTTCTGGTTACCAACGGCATGATTGATGGTGATTGGGGCCGGTTATCCGGTGGATGGGCGAATGTCAAGATTTTCTTGAGTGAAAGTTTACCACTTGACTGGCAGGTAATCGAGGCTCGTTCTTACCCAGTCTGTGAACAAGAGATAGAATTTTTCTGTTCAACTGCCTATATTGGGATGCTTGAAACCATCAAGATTGCCTTTGTTGCCACTGTTTTCGGATTCATCGGGGCAATTCTTCTCTCTTCACTTGCTGCACGAAACCTCTCCCCAACTTGGCTTTCAATTTTGGTTCGAATTATTCTTTCGGCATTGCGAAGTCTTCCAAGTCTCATTTGGGCGATTCTCTTTGTTATCGTGGTTGGCCTTGGTCCGCTTGCTGGAGTTTTAGCAATGACCTTCTATACGATTGGGTATCTTGGAAAATTGCAATATGAAGCCATAGAGGGCATGGAAAGCGCTCCGCTGGAAGCCAGTCGAGCAACCGGTCTTTCTCATCCGGAAATTTTCACAAATGTGGTGATTCCTCAAACTGGCAATCACCTTCTCAGCCAGATGATGTTCATGTTTGAATATAATGTTCGCCATGGTACTGTGATTGGTATTGTTGGTGCCGGCGGAATAGGATATTTCATTAACAATTACCTGAAACTTTTTATGTATAGCAGAGTCTTTTCCTTACTTATCATCATCTTTGTGGTCGTTGTTATCATCGATCTCCTTTCAATGGCAATTCGCTCTTTCGTCAACGATCAAGGTGACGTACGAAGACCTTCATGGTTCACTGTGCTGCTACCCGCAAAAAATGCCGTAGAAATTCACCATGGTTCAGCCGGTGAAGAAGAATCCTAACGAAATTCATTCAGCGGCAATGTGCAGTGACCCTTCCTTGTAGTAGACTTGGATACGGTCAGGTACCTTACGAGTTAATGCAGCGACTGCTTCGTAAACAACGTCTTCTTTGACTTTGAATGATTTTGCTGCTTTAGGGGTGGACCAAGCGACGGTTTCAAAATCGGATTGTCGAATCCATTCAAAGATTCGAGCCTCAAGTTCAGTTAATTCCTCCGCCATGAACTACGCAGAGCGACTACCCTCAAAACAGCACCGCTTCATTTGTAATCAAAAATGGAAGCAATCAGTGAAGTGCGACCATCCTTCTACAGCATTCCTCAGCATCTATGTAACCATCAAGCAGAGTGTTGAGCGCTTTTGTGAACGGGATTTCGATTCCAAAATCTTCCGCCCGTTCTCCAAACATTCGAGCAGCACGAACACCTTCGGCAACCATGTGCATTTCTTTGAGCGCTTGTTCTAAGGTGAGTCCCGTTCCCAACTTCTCCCCCATAGATCTGTTCCGACCATGAGGTGAGGTTGCGGTAACGTACAAATCACCAAGTCCTGCAGGTCCAAAGGCAACTTCTGCCTTTGCTCCTAATTGGGGTAATAGAAGGCAACCTTCCTTGAATCCAGCCATGAAAATTGCTGCTTTGAGATTGTCTCCTCCCAGTGTACCGATTTGTTTCAATCCATCAACAAGTCCGCATGCAAGTGCGACGACGTTTTTGAACGCCCCCCATAATTCCGCACCTCCAGGGTCTGCTGCAGGATGTAAAATGAAGGTTTGAGTTGTTAATGTGGTTGCAAGTTTTTGCGCTACCGATACATCCTCACTGGCGACAAGAGCAGTGGTCATCACTCCACCTGCGGCCTCTGGAGCAATGGTTGGACCGGTTACGACAGCCAAGGTGTTGTTTTTGCCTGCATCGTTCAACTTTTGTTGAATTGCTTCGGAAATGAGCTTATTTCCATCTGCTAAACCCTTTGCTAAATCCAGCAAGACATGGCCAGGTCGAAGGTGAGGAATGATTTGGTCGACAACACTGAGAATAACCGAAGAGGGGACTGCTAAAACGATGATTTCGACTCCTTCCAAGGCTTCTTCAATATGCATGGTCGCTTCAAGTCCTTCAACGGGATGGTTTGGGAGATATTTTGCATTGACAGAATCCATGGTAATCGATTCATAGACTTCTTGCTCAATAGTCCAACCTTTGACATTGTGATTGTCTGCAAGCCACATACGTGCAATTGCAGTTCCCCAATTTCCTAAACCTAAAATCGCAATGTGTGCCATAGAGAACAAGCGGAACGCTGTTCACTTCACTTATCTTAATTGCCACTCCGCGATGAGGATATGTTACGGTTTAGAAGGTAAGTAACGCTTTCAAACTCAAAAGAGGTCATCATCGTCCTCTTCATCGAGATCGAATACACTGTTGTCTTCTTCAGCCTTCTTAGCAGGTGCCTTTTTCTTCGCTGCTGATTTTTTAGCTGGAGCCTTTTTCTTGGCAGGTGCTTTTTCGGCAGGCTTCTCTTCGACAGGATCTTCTTTTGCTTCTTGCTCAGCGGCCTTTTCTCGAAGTTTTGCTTGCTCTTGTTCTCGGGCAGCTAATGCAGCAGGTGTCGTTCCAGTTTGCGCAGCAAGTGCTCTGCGACGGTCTTCACGTGCTTTGCGTTCGAGTTGGCGGTGTCGTGATTTTTCGATGCTTTGCAACATATACATCGCATCGTGCTCCAAGAGTGGAGAATCTGAAATGAGGGTGATGTCTAACCAGCCACCGTCTTCGACAATGAACTCGGCGAGTGGCTCAAAGTTGAGATCAGATTTTTTGATTTGTGTGTAATGCATAGCGTTGCCTGAACGGTGTTCAACCCCAGAGAAGTGGCAATAAAACTCCTTTGTTCCGATGGTTTCTCGCACTTCATCAAACAGTTCACCGTAGTCTTCAGAAGTTCGCATTTTTCCGTGTCCTCGAGCGTGGATATGAGCAATATTGAGTACTGGAATCGTACCTTCAACGTGGTTAACAACTTCCAACACCTCTTCGAGACTACCCCATAACTCTTGACGACCCGATGTTTCAACACCAATCTTAGAAGGAGTACCGTCTTTAATCCAAGGGAATACGGGGAACTCGTCTTCATCATCATGCCAAATTTCGTGGACACGGTCGACGATTCCAGCAAAGACATTTGCTACTTGTTCATTCGCAGCACTTCCGGGGTGCATGCCGCCATAATGCCCAGCGTGGAGTGTGATGTGTCGTGCGTTTATCGTTCGGGCAGCCTGTAAAGTTGTCTCAATTTTGGTCATTGAACGACCACGTTCAACTCGGTTTCCGAGCAGTTCTGAATAGTATGGTCCGTGGATATTCATCTCAAATTCAGTTTTGTTCGCCAAGACGCCAGCCTGCCAGTATTGCTCAAAATGTTGAGGAGCGACCATGCGCACTGTTTGAACTTCCATTGTTTCAAGTCCAAGAGAGATAATATCGTCCATTCCTTCGACGATAGTACGGCCTTTACATGACAAAGGCACGCCTGCAGGTCCGAGTTTAATTGGCATAATTCACGTCCCCGCAGGAACAACCCAAGGGTCTTCCTATGATAACCCCTTTCGCTTGGCTGTCCGGCAAAATACCATTTTTTTCAAAGGCCATCGTAAAGATATTGCATACGACCCTTGATGAACTCCCGTAACGGGGGAGTAACATGGACGAACAAGTTGAGGCTGCAATTCGCGCTTTTCAAAATGGGATGCCGGTGTGCTTATTTGACTCTGAGAAAAGGGAGGGAGAGACCGATTTACTGTTTCCAGCTCAACATGCTGGACCAGCAACAATGCGACAACTTCGGATGGATTGTGGGGGACTTTTATTCCTTGCAATCGGGCACGAAATTGGAGAATTATTTTCCCTACCTTTTCTTCAAGACCTCCATACACAGAACTTACTCACCGAACGATTCCCAGTTCTCAATCATCTTGTGACCAATGATCTGCGATATGACGCTCGTTCAGCGTTTACCCTTTCTTTGAACCACCGTGAAACATACACTGGAATCACTGACCATGACCGAGCCCTCACTACGCAAAGATTTGCTTTACTCTCTGCAGAATTGACTGAAGCGGGAATTTCCGGACAGGATGCTCAAGAGGCTTTAGGGAAGGAATTCCGAACTCCGGGTCACATACCTGTTTGCCGAGAGACTGAAGGCGGATTGTCGAGAAGGCAAGGGCACACTGAGTTGGCAGTTGGACTTTCTCGTCTTGCCGGTATGACACCTGTCGTTATCGGGGCGGAAATGCTTCAAAGCGATGGAGATTACGCCCTTTCTGTCGACGATGCTCGCCAATGGGCGCAGCAACGTGATATCCCTTTCCTAACTGGTGCCCAATTGATTGACGCATTAAATTCTTGAAGTGCATGCACAATTCATGCCGGTAAAACCTTGAGGGACTATACTTTCACATCAACAGGTGAGCATATGAAGCGAGTCATGGCTGTCGGCGTTTTTGATCTTCTTCATGCAGGCCATTTGCATTATTTGGAGCAGGCTAAATCGCTTGGTGACGCCCTCACTGTTGTCGTAGCTCATGATGATACAGTTCGAATGCGCAAACATGAACCTGTGACCGGCCAAGAGTTGCGTAGAAGAATGGTTGAAGGACTAAAACCCGTTGATAACGCCATCATTGGCAACCCCCCAGACGTACCGATCTTCGATATTTTACCCGAAGTTAAACCAGATGTTATTGCATTGGGGTATGACCAAGAACATGCTGAAGACCGTATTCGTTCTAAACTCGAGCAACTTGGACACGGACACATTCAAGTTATTCGAGTGGAAGGCCTTTCTGATGATTTAGACGGGACGCGTAAAATTATCGCACGGATTCTTCAACTTTCTTCGCAGTCCAAGGAGAGTGATGCTTGATGTTTACAGGAATTATTCAAGGGAAAGGTTCCATTCTTCATATTGAACCAAAAGAAACCATCCACACGTTAACAATCGACTTGCCAAACACCCAAGGCTTGAACACAGGTGCAAGTGTTTCAGTAGATGGCGTGTGCCTCACTGCTGTTTCCATTCAAGGACAAAAGGTGTGTTTTGATGTAATCATTGAAACGCTGACTCGCACAACGCTTGGTCAACTTGCTGTAGGTCAGCAAGTCAATATTGAACGATCGTTAAAATTCGGTGATGAAATAGGTGGACATCTGCTCTCTGGCCACATTATGACAACCGGAATTGTTCATTCAAAAACAAAACGCGGTGAAGGCTTTGATTTTACAATACTCATTCCTGCGGATATTCGGAAATACGTTATGGAGAAAGGATACATCGCTGTTGATGGGATTTCTCTCACTGTCGGTGAAGTTCGAGAAGGGGTGTTTTCTCTGCACATTATTCCTGAAACACTCCGTTTAACGACGTTGCTTAGCAAAGAAGTTGGAGATGCAGTCAACCTTGAAATCGATTCAACGACACAAACTATTGTTGCTACGGTCGAGCGTGTTCTTGAAGAAAAAAGGAGTTAATGAAATGCCAAATATTGCCCTCGTATGCGGTTCATTCCATCGTGAACTTATCGAACAAATGCTTGATTATGCACGACAAGAATCGGTTCAGCATGAACTTGAAGTTGTTGATGTTGTTTGGGTTCCCGGTGCAATGGAGGTACCTCTTGCTGTCGATCGTCTGCTCGAGGATGATGAAATCGATGGTGTTGCATGCCTAGGTATCATCGAAAAAGGTCAGACACAGCATGGTCTTGCCATGGGACAAGCAGTCATCAAGTCCATCATTGAATTACAATTGGTCCATGAAAAACCAGTTGGTCTAGGAATCATTGGACCTGGTGCAGAACCTGAGCATCTTGCATCTCGTTTGGAACCGCATGCTCGAGCCTCAGTCGCCGCAATTTCTTCAATGCTAACATAATACGAGTCAGGTGCTTACATGAGTGAATCAAAGTTTCAGAAATTAAGCGGAAATCCGGTATTTCGATCCTTTGTTGCTTTTTCTATTTTCAGAGCCTTTTATGGCGTAGGCATCCTTGCAGTCACTTATTTCCTTTCAACATCTGCAGACGCACCGTGGTATGTTTCCGTCGGTTTCCTTTTGTGTTCAATGGTATTTTCTCGTTGGTTGTTCAAACGAATTAAGGACTGGAAAAAAACGCAAGATGGGTCCTAATGTTCTGATGTCAATGTTCAAATGGTGAATCCCCCCGTAAGAGGTCGTAGGGGTTTCATTTCATGTCATCAGTTCACAACGTCATCATCATCGGCTCTGGTCCTGCTGGATATACTGCTGGCCTCTATGCTGCACGAGCAATGCTCGAGCCTCTTATGTTCGCAGGCTACATGTCTGGTGGTCAGTTGATGCTCACTTCAGACATTGAGAACTTCCCGGGCTATCCAAAGGGCATTGGAGGTCCAGAAATGATGATGGAACTCAGGGAACAATCAGAACGTTTCGGACTTGAAGTAAGAGATCAAAATGTAGAATCTGTCGACCTTTCTGAAAAACCATACAAAGTAGTAGTTGAAGGAGAGACTTTCCTTACCCACGCAATTATCGTTTCAACCGGTGCTGAATCTATTTGGTTGAACGCTCCAGGTGAGGAGGAACAGAAAGGCCGTGGGATTTCAACCTGCGCTACTTGCGATGGTGCTTTCTTCAGAGATGAAGAAGTCATGGTCATAGGAGGCGGTGATTCAGCGTGTGAAGAGGCTACATTTTTGACTAGGTTCGCCTCCAAAGTGACCCTTGTTCACCGGAGAGATGTGTTCAGAGCCTCGACTATCATGTATGAGCGAGCCCTCAACAACGAGAAAATAGAGATCAAGACATTTCGGCAGGTCAAGGAATGGCTTTCAGATGAAAAGGGCTTAACTGGTGCGGTTTTAGAAGACCCTCGTAACGGTGAAACTGAAAATATTAACGTAACCGGAGCATTCATTGCCATCGGTCACAAACCGATTACTGGATTCCTCGGTGGTCAAGTTGAAGTTGATGAAGAAGGTTACATCCTGCATAAACTCCACACGATGACTTCTGTAGAAGGCGTATTTGCCGCAGGAGATGTTGTTGATACCCGATACAAGCAAGCGATTACTGCTGCAGGTATGGGATGTCAAGCAGCGATGGACGTTGAAAAGTGGTTGGAAGACCAACATTGAACACTCAATGAGTTTATGTCCGAGTCGTGCTTGGACGGTTTGGGATTGCTTGTGGATATCGATGTTCAACGTTATGCTCGGCATATTTCCTTACCTCAAGTAGGGCTTGAGGGCCAACGAATTCTGAATCAATCGAGTGTTCTTGTCGTTGGTGCTGGTGGCCTTGGAAGTCCGGTTCTACTCTATTTAGCAGCCGCAGGAATCGGCCATATTGGCATTGTAGATGATGACCGCGTAGACATTTCTAATCTTCAAAGACAGGTGATTCATTCAACTGCTACTGTTGGCCAAGCGAAGGTCGAATCAGCTCGTAATCGCCTTCTCGAACTCAATCCAGGCCTGAAAGTATCCACCTTCAGTGTTCGTTTAAATCCGGATAATGTAGAATCTATTCTGGCCGAAGGCTGGGATGTCGTCGTTGATGGAACCGACAATCTTCCTACTCGATATCTTCTTGATGATGCTTGTTATCTGCAAAATATCCCTTGGGTGTATGGTTCTATATATCGCTTTGAAGGACAGGTCAGCGTGTTCAACTATCAGCAAGGGCCGTGCTATCGAGATTTGTTTTCAGAAGTTCCTCCACCTCAATCCGTACCTTCTTGTGAGGAAGGAGGAGTTCTCGGTGTTCTGCCCGGAGTAATCGGTTCTCTTCAAGCGAATGAGGCCATCAAAATTATTCTCAAATTAGGCGAAGTCCTTGATGGGCGCCTGTTTCTTTATGATGCAGAATCAATGAATTTCAAAACGCTCAGTTTCTCTCATAATTCACAACGAGAAAAAGTTCGTGATCTTTCACGAAGTATCGCAATGTTTGATGATGACGATTGGTGCATGAGGCTCACTGGAATGGGTGATGTTGATGAAGGAGATACTCCCGGCAGTAATTTGATGTTTAATTCAATCTCCATGAATGAGTTCATCAAACGCAGAGATACTGGCTGGTCGCCGTTTATTCTTGATGTTCGTTCTGATGCAGAATATGAGCAAGCACGTGCCGCTTCAAGTGATTTGCAAATAGAACATGAGTCGGTCGTCTCTATGGCCGAATCAATACCGAAGGACAGAGAAGTTATCGTTCTATGTCGCAGTGGCATGCGTTCTCAAATGGCAGCGATGTACCTTATACAAGCCGGTTATGACGGTTCATTTTTGTATAACCTCGAAGGTGGAATCATTGCTTGGCAATCCGTCTGTCCAGATGAAATCATTCACGGTTAACCGGAGTCATACTGTTGGCGATGAATTGTTGTGTTCCCTCCTCTGTCAAGGGTGAGGTTCAAGTCTCTACAGCCATCCCTCTTGTTCAAGGGAGGGATTGAATGGCCAAAGTTATCGTAGCGGACGAAAATGAAGGTCGCCGTTCACTTCTTGCAAATACCCTTGAACGGCAAGGTTTCGAAATTACTCGCGCTGCTACCCTTCGGCAAGCAGAGGGAACGGCTCTCGCAATTATGCCTGAAGTGGTCTTAATTGACGGTGAGTGGAAAAACGGTGATGCAATGGACGCCTCTCAACGTTTGATGGGCGACCCCGAATTTGCTTTCAAATGCCGAATTGTAATTCTCGCTCGAAACGTATCTCAGGAATACCGGGTCAGTGCAGCACAATCGGGTGTGGCAGAAGTCATCGCAAAACCCGTAGATATGAACGTCTTAATTGAGCAGTTAAACAAACACACACGTAAGCAATATGTCCCCCCGCCAGCTGATGTGGCGACTGGTCAAGGCGGCGGTGGTAGTTTCGATGTCTCCATGACGATGGGCGATAGTACGTGGGCTCTACCAATGCTGAAAGGCCTCATTGGTCCTGAAAAAATTAATACGAATTTTATCGATGAGATTTTGTCACAAATGGATGAAGAAGGTTTGGAAGTCAATACTGAACTCGATTCTTCCGCAATGTCTTCTATGCTCCGTTTAGCACTCAACAAATTGGTTGAACAAGCCAGTGCAGATGGCGACCTCTCTCCACCTGGAGAAAGTGGGAATGAAGGTATGGAAAAATCACCCATCGGCCCTTCTTCTCCAAGTCAAGCAAAGCGAGGTAAACCTCTTGGTGGCGGCGATGCAAAGAAAATGATTCAGAGTATCTCTTCCCCAATGAGTGGAATTCTTGAGGAACAAGCTCAGGGTATTGCTGATGAAGTCGAAGAGATGATGGATTCGATTCTTGATGAAGAGCCAGAATTAATTGCTTTGCATGGATTTGAGACGATGGTACCTCTTGACCCAGAAGTTCTTGCCATGACTCGATTAACAACTGAACTTGTATCCGATCTCATGTGGAGTCTCGGTCAAAGAGGGGCTGTTTCGGACTTAACATTGCTCACTCAAATTGAAGATGCAGCACAGATGATGTCTGATGTTTTGGAGGCTTTACCAGTTGTCGAAGAAGAGGAATGAGAATGGCAAAATACCCGATTCCTCGGCCAAATGAACTGATGCTTGTCGACAGAAAAGAAGAGTTAGATGAACTCAAAAAAAGCCAACCTCTCATCTATCGTTGGCGTGCTGTTTTTGGTTTAATTATGCTTTTTTTCTGTGCAGTTTGCAGTTTTATCTTGTTTAGAGATGCTCAAAATATTCTGCTATGGTTTGAGAATTTGGGACCCATGGGTCCGATTTATTTTACACTCGGCCTTTCTCTTGCAGTCATCATAATGATTCCTACACCATTGATCAAGGTCTCTGCAGGCGCACTATTCCCCTTCTGGATTGCAGCTGCAGCTAATTTTATTGCTTCGTTACTTGGTGGTCTGATTGCTTTTCTTATGGGAAGGTGGTTGTTTCGCGAAAGCATTCAGCGTTCGCTAATGAACGATTCACGTTTGAAGAATATCGAACAAGCCTTGAACAATGATGCTATGAAAATTTCAATTCTAGTTCGGCTTTCACCCGTCATTCCCGATGAGTGGTTGAATTACTTGATGTCTGCAACGCCTGTTAGTCTTCGTGTATATATGGTCTCGAATTGCTCAGGCATTGTTTATTCGCTTGCCTATGCTTACTACGGGCATGCTCTGGGACGATTTGCTTTGAATTCATCGGGAATCGATGAAATGAGTTCTACCCCAATTGGTAATGCAATGCTGGTTCTAGGAATCATTGCATCAATTTTAGCAACCGTAATGGTCACTCGTGCTTCGATGAAGGCACTGCAGGACGCCATTCCGAATGATGAATGAGAGCGATAACCTCTCTATACGACCGTGGCATTCAGCCGTTGTGTTTGTATGTAGGTGACCATTGGCCACACCATGAGCCAAGGGGATTTACCAGTCATCCATGGGGCCAAATGGAGCCCTAAAGAGGCGCTCATTTTCTCTCAACCTCTGCTCGCTGATGCTGCACGGACTGAAATTTTGAGGTTTGTAGCCCAGCGTCATGATGGCCACCTTTTCTTGGTAGCGAATGTTTGGGATGTCTTGATTGAGAATGAATCCAAACAATTTGAAGGTCCTTCTTGGCATAAGTTCAGCCAACGCTTTGTCAATGCAGTTCAGCGGGGCCTGGTTGCTCAAGTTGATGCAAAGATGAAAGACGATGCTGATGTTGAAGTCATACCTCGTCGAAGTTTGACTGATTTTTTAGATCGCAGGTCTCAACACTTTCTGCTCGATTTACGTTTGGTTTTCCGCCGCCTTGCCCATTACATGTCTGTAACTATGGAGCAACGCCTTGAATGGCAAACGATGATGACTCGCACACGGATGCTCGATACTGAACTCAAGTCAATATTCACCGATGGAATAGAGACTCCTGACGGTTCATCGTTTGGTGGTAAGGGTTTTCGTTCTACTTGGCAAGAAGGTGTCGTAGCCGTTGCCACTGCGCTCGAACGTCAAACCGACGCCCCTCGTGATGCTCGCCCCGGTAAGGGCTATGATGGCGACCTTGTGGCTCCAATGATTCGAGATATCGGGCTCGGTCTTGCGATGGGTGATACATCTTTAGACGTCATGGCTGCAAATCTAGGCAAGGTCGCATCGAACCAGAACGGTGGCTGGGATGACGCAGGCGGTCGTGACTTACACGTTGGGGCTTGGCATGTTGGCGTTTTACCTCCAACTGCTCCACTGCCTATTGCGAGCGTCACAATGACTGGGCTTGCATTTGCTGCGTGGCGTCAAAACCTCAATCGTTTCCAAGTTGCCTGTATTGGCGAGGGTGCTTCATCATCAGGAGAGTTTTGGGAGGCAATGAATCTTGCAGGAGCTCGTGGATTACCTATTACTTACATTCTTCAAAATAATCAAATTGCTCTTGATACATCTCCTATCAAACAGTCTGGAGTTGAAGTCTGGGCTGACAAAGCCGATGCAATGGGATTCCCTGCATGGACAATTGATGGCTCTGATCCTGCCGCATGGTATGCCAGTACAGCCTGCGCTCGAGAATTCTCTTTGAACGGGGGCGGCCCTACACTCATTCACGTTGAAACAATGCGCGGTTGCGGCCATGCTCATCACCATGATGACTTGTATCTTGGAAATGAATCAGGTACTCCCCCCGGTTACGTAGACCGGGATTTATTGGCCTATTGGGAGGCCAAAGACCCACTTCCTACTCACCGAGCATTGCTCCTTGAACTTGGTCTTGAGGAATCTGTTTTACTTGAGATGGAAGAAAAAGAACAGAAAGATGTCAATACAGCTCGAGAAGAACTCGAGAACATGGCATGGCCCGAGCCCGAAACCGTGGTCAAAGGCGTTACGCTGCTCAACGATGCAGAAACGCATGAACAACGTTTGAATCGATTGTCAAATTCTGAACAAATAGACTTGGTCGAATCACCTCTTGATTTGGGAACAACCACTCTTTCCTATGTAGACAAAGGTGGATGGACATACGCTCGTGCGATTCAACAGGCAATGGCGGATATTGCTACACGGCACGGTGATGATTGCATGTTCATTGGCGAAGACATGGAAGTCGCAGGTGCTTTTGGAATGAACATGGCTCTCAAGAATGCCGGCCATACTGAGAAATTGCTTGATATGCCCTTGTGCGAGGCCGTTATTGTCCACACTGGTGTGGGGGCGGCTCTTTCTGGGATGCGTCCGATGGTCGAGATTCAATTTGGAGGATTTGCTGCTCTCGGCTTCAATGCTTTAGTCAATAACGCTGCCATGCTTCGTTGGAGATGGGGTGCTGATTGCCCGATGACGATTCGAATTCCTTTGGGTGGACACACTCGTTCAGGTCCATTTCATGCAAATATGATAGAATCGTGGTTTGCGAATGATCCAGGATTAGTTGTTGTTGCCGCAGGAACGCCTCAAGATGCGTATGATTTGCTGATGGAAGGGGCTGAACTGGATGACCCCGTCTTGTTCTTGGAACACATTGGCTTGTATGGACTTCGAGGAGGTCTCACTGGGTGGGGTCA
>CABYOM010000029.1 GCA_902520595.1 uncultured Candidatus Poseidoniales archaeon
TGACACAGCACACAGACTCCTTTGGCCTTGGAAACCCAATGAACGGTAGTTCCTTTTTCTCATGGAACTCGACCAGTGAGACAACTGGAATTGCGTCTTGGGCTTTGGAACTGAAAGAACATTCCATTGACTCCAACACAACATATACGCTCTCCGCCTATGCCTGGGTTGTCGAACACTCTGCGAACTTTGAGGAAGGAACCAACGGCTTAGGAGATTATCCCGATGTGGTTCGAGGAATCATACATCTGGACGACATAGCCATTGAATCCGACCTCATTGCTGGCTCTGGAAGTTCAGAAATCACACTGCCTGCCGCTTATGATGGAAACGATTTGTCGGTTCACCTCATCTACCAATTTAACGCACCTGTGGAAGAGCCGCTTGATGAAGAAGAGTGCTTGATTCCAGAGGGTTGTGAAGAAGATGAGACTGTGCCGGCAGCTTCACTGATTGCAAGCTTGTGCGTAATTCTTGGTGCTGCTCTCAGTCGCAGAGAGTAAATCAAGGAACGTATCCGTGTCGCCCTTCACGTGGATTGCGGTCCCGTAAGTCTTGCTCAAGTTCCCAACGAAATTCGAATGGAGGAGCACCCATCGGCGCCTGAACCACTTCAGCATAATGCCACCACCACGGAGGAGCACCGCGAACACCGAGAGCGCCTTGTGCTCTGTTCAAGAGGATTGTTAAATCTCTGCGAGCCTGATTACGAGGATGGTCGCGACGAATAAACTCGATGTTGTTCTCTTGTCTCCCGTGCTCTACATAACCCAGTAAAGTCGAAAATCTACGAATCATTCTACGCTCTTGTGCGGTGCGAATCGTCACTGCAAGATGGCAGTTTTCAAAGGTGAGATTACCTCCGTCAAAAACCCCCATCCTGAATGTTGCTCCAATTGGATGACGCATGAGCGCCTCCCAAATCCGCGGGAAGATTTCACAATACCTTCGCTCGCCGTTACGTACATCACCAATAGGGTAATGATTTTCATCACGGCCGAAATTACGAAGGAACATCCATTCATTTCTTCCATGAACCTGGCCATACAACTGGTGGAGGTGGGTGTCTGGATGTTCCCGTTGCATTCCATCGAAGGATTTGTGCCAGAGTTCGATGAACTGTGGATGAGGAAGGGCGGAGTCGGCAGCAAGTGCGTGTTCGACTAACATCTCTGTCCGATATGTTCGTAGCGCCCTGTTATTGTCAGCCTCATGTTGCCACATACGACGGTTGCGGGCATTATTACGCCGAAGGAGATGCATCATGTTTCGGTTTCCCCTCATCTCCCAAGCATTATTGGCGTCATCTGGCGTACTTTGAGGTAGCCAGTGGATATAATTCACTTCTCTTGAGCGGTGCTCCTTGACGATCTTTTCGAATAATTGGATGTCTTTTTGGTTGAAAAAACGGAGGTGCTTTTCAGTGACTTTAGGAGGAAATCCTAACGGCGATTGAAAGGCAAGATGGTGCCGTAGACTATCGATTTTATTTGAAGTGTTGATGTCATCAAGAAGGGCTAAGATAACCGAAACAAGCGTATCACCAAGTGGAACAGTTGAATGAAAGGTACCGTCATGAATACAAATTGGACGGGTTATTCGTGATTCAAGAGAATCAACTGACTCAATGATGAAAGGAGCGTTATGGGCGCCTTTTCCAATTCTAATATCGTAAAAATGCCCAAGCCGGCCAATGACCAAAATGTGTTCGTCATGAACAAAGACCCTGTCAGAATTTCCATCGATCACCTCTCTCAAGAATTGAATAGAGCGACGCAATGGGGCGGATATCTGGATATCTGAAACCTTTTGACTGGTCCAGTTGCATTGCAAAGCATAGAGCAACTCTCCTGCATTTGAAGTAAGAGGTGACATTGCGCTTGCGAGTAGGAATGCCCAGACACCTGGTTCATCAGGTACAGCCGTTTTTCTTGAAGCATTGTTCTTTGTACGAACGAGAATCTTAAGCTTGTCACCAACGATAACAAACGGCCATTCAAGAAGAGAATCATGCTGATTTGTGGCTAAGTAAGAGTGCCAGCGTTCAAGCCACGGGAATTCGTCCAATTGTTCCAGGCCTCTGGGATGGTTTTTGAAAGCATCAACCAGCGACTGGTCGAATTTCCTGCTACCAACCCGCCCCAATCGCTCTCGCACATCATGTGCCCAGACTCCAATTGGATTGAGAGAATAATTCTCTGGTGGAGTGAGGTGTTCCTCTGCCATCCATTGAATCCAAGTAAAAAGGGCCGACGCTCCTGGTTTCTGAAGAGAAGTACGAGGGTTGCGTCTTCGAAAATGCCTTGGAAGTCTCCCTGGTTCAACAGATGCGATATTTTTAGTGTTCATTGAGCCAAAGGTGACGAATAATTTGGTTAAATCCCATCCCATGCGTGCTGATTTCGACGCAAGAACGTTAAGAAGTGAAACAACAGGAACCGCGGTAGGCATGGTTCTACCGTTGACGAGAAGATTTTTGCCGAGAAAAGAGATTTGTACGCCGTCATGTAAAAGAAATCCGCTAACAAGATGCAGGCGTTGCAATGTCGTAAGACGAACGCCATTGGAAATCCGCTGGATAATGGCCTTCAGTTCCTCAGGGTCACAGGGAGATGAAAGAACGGGGTCGAGTGAGTTGTCAGCTAATTTTGCCCATTGAACATCTTTGAGTTCAGCAGTATTACGCTTGAGATTTCTCCATCGTTGCTGAGCGGTTTGAGCAGCGCCTCCAATCAGATTTCTTGATTGCTGGTGTGCGGACTCACGTATCTCATGAGACCATTTCGCATCCGTTTTTCGTACTGTGATGGAAGTACATAGCCGACAAGGATTCTCAATTGATTGATGGCTGCACACCTCACAATTTGTTGTTGAAGAGTGTCTCGCCATAGCGTGAATGGCTTTCGAGACTATTTCAATGTCACAAAGTGGAAAACGCTTCAATAATGCGCTCAATATCTTCATCTGTTATGTGCAAGTGAACCACGATTCGACAAGCATGAGGTTGGATATCCATGACATCGATACCCAACTTTTGCAATTTTTCCATGACTTGAGTCGCAGGAACTTCTGATTGAAAATAAACCATATTGGTCTCAACAGTGTTCATATCAACTTCAAATCCGTCAATATTTTGTATTGATTCTGCGAGTGTCCTCGTTCTTCGGTGGTCGTCTTCCAAACGTTCAATGTTATTCTCAAGGGCATACAAACACGCTGCTGCTAGAATTCCAGACTGTCGCATTCCCCCACCAAACATCTTCCGCCAGCGATGCGCACGAGCAATAAAGGAAGAAGAACCGACAAGAACAGAACCGACAGGTGCACCAAGACCTTTTGAAAAACAAATAGAAACAGAATCATAATCGCGAACCATTCGGTCAACAGAAGTATTGGTCGCGATAACTGCATTGAAAATTCGAGCCCCGTCCATGTGAGTTGCACAATCGTTGGCTTTGGCAAGGGCTGCAATTTGGTCCAGAGTCTCTTGGGAATAACATGCTCCACCGCCTCGATTCGAGGTATTCTCGACGCAGACAAGTGATCCATCAGGGTAGTGAGACATAGATCCCGCTTGCTTTCGTATCGCCTTTTCCACATCCTCTGCTCGCATCAAACCCCCGTGCACATCGACTAAAGCAATTGAAGCACCGCATAAGGCAGCGTATCCTCCGCCTTCATAGAGATAGATGTGGCTGTTCTTAGCAGTGATTATTTCGTCACCTGGTGAGGTGTGTGCTCGTAATGCAATCGCATTCGACATGGTTCCCGAGGGTACGAAGAGACCGGCTTCTTTACCGCACATTGCTGCAAGCCGTTGTTCAAGTTGAGTCACCGTAGGGTCGTCGCCTAAAACGTCGTCTCCAACAACAGCTTGATTCATCACCACACGCATTTGAGGTGTTGGTTGTGTGACGGTGTCTGAACGGAGGTCAACGCGGTCTGATGAGTAGTCGCGCATACCACTCGCAAAGCGCCACTGTTCATCAAATCGATGGAAGCGCTTAGAGTAATTTCAAATCGCCGGTAATCTGTTCAAGAAGCGTTTCTGAATCTGGCCCAAGAGCCAGCACTGTGAGAGAGCCATTTGGGATTTGAGTATGTCCAGCATCATGAACAACTGTTGAGGAGATTCCTGCGGCTTTGGCTTGCTTTTCGATTGACAAAAGGTGTTCAGCATCCTCTCCTTTTAGACAGACCTTTTTTTGACCTGAAGCAAGCCACTGTTCGAGATACATCGGCTTTTCACCACCTGCTTTCATCGCAGCCATAACTGCGCCATGGCCCACCTGAGCTGCAATTTTCCCCTTACCCATCTTCAGCCCATGGTTGACAATACAGACCATTTTACAAGGCCCTTGAAGACGAACACCGTCAAGAGGTGGTGCTGTTATTCGGTGGAGAAATGAACGAAATCCCATACGAACACCTAGTAGGGTTTCAACTCCGAAACCAAAGCATCGATTGCCCGACGAGGTGCCGGTCCAATACCGAGTACGGTCACTGTTCCTGGTGGAATCTCAGTATGGCCTGCATCTTTCACTAAATACGTAACGAGTCCAGCAACTTGAGCTTGCCCAGCAAGGCGTTGAAGAGTAGCTAGATCGTCTGCGCGTAAACATATCTTGCGAGCGCCTGCATTCCTCCAGCGCTCAACAAGTCGAGCGTGCGTTTTTCGAGCATTCATAGTGCATGAAACAGCGGCATGGGAACATTGAACAGCGAGTTTTCCTGCTGACATTTTCAAGTCATGTCGAGCGATAAGAACCATTGAGGGGTCATCAACCATCGATCCCATGGCCGTTCACCACCGCAAATTCAATTTCTTCAAGCGTTGGTTCTTCTTCAAGTAAATTAAAGAACCATTTTCCAAGCCATACAGCAAATGTCAGATTCCCAGCCATGTGAAGTAAATCAAACGGTAATCCGTGACCAAGATAAATGATGAATTCGTAAAAACCAATGGTCCCGTCAAGAATTGAGAACGAAACGAAGAAGTCAAACCAAATGGCGGCAACAATCGAAGCCATGCAAACCCGTGCAAGATTCAATCCAGCAGAAGTGACGAGAGGTAGTCGAGAGCCTGCAACAGCCACGCTTGCCCATCCAACTGCTTGGAAAACTGTCCACCAGCCGTCGCCCATGAACATGTTCGAAATCATCGCGACAAGAACGGCGAAGGCGGCACCGCGACGTGCTCCAAGTTGAGCCCCAACCAGAAGTGCAGCAACCGTCACAGGCTGAACATTTGGAAGTGGTTGCATAACGACACGCAGTAAAGAAACAGAAACAACCAAGCAGACCATAAACAATGAATCGAACACTGGACGCTTGGTGGGACGGGCGAGAAGAAGAAATGCACTACCGAGCAAAACGGCATCCAACACCAACTCTGCAAGAGGTGAAAGAACCGGGCCGTGAGCACCCAATGCTTGGAACATGATTCAACCCAGCAGGGTTGATGATTTGAGGCTTACCTAAGTTATACTGGTATCCAGCGAACAATCGTAGAGGATTCAAGGAGTGCAGAATCGACAGAAACAACGCCTTTGGAGCCGTCTGTGAAATATTCCCACCCATTTCCTTCAATCCCATTTATCGATTCGATATAATAGCCAAGTTCAGTTAACTCAACACCGAGATCATAACCTAATCGCTCACACGCCTCTTGAGTCAGGGAGTACACTGTATCGTGGCCAGTCAGGCCGCCAATTACCTGGTCTTCTCCATCGATTTCTATGATGACAATTTGTGTATTCAACCATGAATCTGGCCATTCATCATCCCACTGTTCGTCATTAGATTCTACTGGAAATTGTTCATCGAAGAGTTCCGACCATTGGGTCGAAACATCAGGAAGAATCAATATAAAAATGATAAGAAAAAACAAACTGGAAGTACGATAAAACCACTCCAACTTTCCGTTAAAGAAGAGAACCGTTGAGGAACCAATCAATAAGAACATAATGAAAATAAGTCCTTGAACGCCCCAATCAAAATCGGTAGAAGGTTGCGATTCGAGCGACGACTGTGGCTGTGTTTCTTCCACTGCATCTCGAGTGAAAACACGGAGCAGTGATTGGTCGTTGCCAAATACCGTGAACACTTTTTCATCGACCGTGAACTGCAAGGGCGCTGCTGTCCCATAGCCATAAATTCCTACATCAAGTTCAGCGAAACTGAGGTTATCAAAGCCATCGAAGGTAAACATGCCCCAATTCGAATTCGGGGTGTTTAAAGGAGCGATGATGAGGCTGTCATCCAGCCAACGAAGTTCTCCATTGGTGAGAAACGGTATCTGGGCAACAGATTCACAACGTACTGTGCATGAAAAAATCTGAACCGAAGAGGAGTCTCCTGTGGCTAAAAAGGAGCCATACAACGCTGGCTTTGCGGGTGATGACCCTGCTGGAAGTTGCTGAGATACGCTCCCATTAGAGACGTCAAAAACTGCAACCGTGCTTGAGGTAGCGCCTTGTGCGTGAACGATAAGTCCTGCATCAGTGAAAAGAGGAGGATGCCGAATTTTACCAAGTCCGAGCGGATAAGAGGTGGTTACTCCCATCCTGTCAACGTGCCATAAAATCCCTGATTCATCACCCAAAAAATAGCCCGTATCGCCAACTGCGACTCCGTTTCTCCAACCGAGTCCTGTTTGGCTCCACCATTGTTGTTCACCATCAGCCAAACAGTACTGACCAATTCCTTTACGGGTTGGAACGATTACAAATTCACCATCCAGAGCGAATTCGCTTGTCACTCCCCAACCAGCAACTTCAGTCTGTGCAGACCAGAGTAATTCCCCATTCGAAGGTTGGAGGGCTTCAACTCTGCCATCCGTCCACCCTACTACAACCATTTCTGGCCAAACTCCGCACGCGCCTTCTCCGGCTGATACGTGAAGTAACGGAGACATGTCATGACTCAACGATTGATTGTTCACCCGCTGCCAACTTACCTCCCCACTAAGATCAAAAGCGGTGACTGCAGGCTCACCTTTGCCCGAAGTTCGAACCAGAATCTCTTCACCTGTAAACAACGGAGAAGTCGAAATAAAACCTGATTCAAAGCCGTATTCCCAAGCAAAAGTGTTCGTGTCTTCCCATTCATTATTTGCTGCTTGAGCTGAAATCAATGGAAGAAGCAGTAGGCTGAGCAACAGCAACGCTGGAAAGCGCCTTTGCACATGACTCACTCCGAAATTCTCTGAATTGCTTCGCGAAGCAGAGCGCTAACGACCTTACCGTCTGCGGCACCTACTGCTTGCATGACTACGCCCATGAGAGGCCCCATAGCACCCATACCACGCTCTTTGACAAAGTCTGCTCGCTCCGCGACAATCGCTTGAATAATTTCTCCTAAATCCCCTTCATCGGCTGGCTTGAACCCATTAGCTTCACCGTATTCAGCGATTTGCTCACTGCTTGGAGATTCACCGCTGAAGTGTTCAATGATTTCATTCATAGACTCCCGAGTAACTAGGCCTGCTTCCTTAACGGCCATGACGTTTGCACAAAGTTCTGGATCCGCTGTATCGTTTTCAAGAACGACGCTCGCCCATCCTTTGTGCGGTAACTGCGATGCATATTGAACAAACACGTCATCAAGTTCTCTCGCTAATAATTGGCTTGCTTGATCGTTTGAAATCTCGTATTGCGAAATCCGTTCTTGCCTTTCATCGTCTGTCATAGGGAGGGATTGAAGGGTCTCTTGCCATCGTTCAGAAGGGAGAGGATAGACCGGGACATCTGTTTCCGGGTACATCCGAGCGCCACCTGGCAGGGGGCGCATGGGGGAAGTCGTGCCGTCTTCTGGGGCACCCTTCTTGACAACAACATTTCGAACTTCTTGTGGAATGCGATGCCAAGCCATTCGGGCGCGAGAGAGGACGCTTTCAAGAGCCAACTCTGCTTGCCATAATGGAGCCAAGCATAACACAAATCCATCGCTTGAGTCAAGTAAGAGATGGTTTCGAACAGCATCAACGTGTTCTGTTTCAATTCCATATGCAGGCAATTCATCTGAATGGAAGACACCCTTAACGCCGGCCAGTTTTGCTGCCCCAGCCAACTCACGGCCTAGGCGAGGTAATTGTGCACCCTCTTTGTCTTGTGATTTGACGCCGAATTTACCTGCAAGGCCTGGAAGAGGAAGTGCAAGCATTACAGAGCCATTGTTCAAACCTGTTTGAATCATTTTAGAGTCGCAAGAAGAAAAAGAATCACTCACATTTTCCAACGTAAGTGGAAGATATTCTGCTACAGATTGGGCAACTTCGGCCTCGAGGGAAGCATCATCGCTTCTGCGGTCTGGGGGAAGAGGAGGAGAGGAAGTCAACGTTCGCAATTCATTGGCGAGACGATAGAAGTGCAGTTGTCTTGACATTTCAAGTCGAATAATGCGCGGAATCCAAGAAAGGTCTTGACAACCTTTGATTTCAACACGGTCGCCGCAAGCCAATGACACATTCAAATCTTGGCGGATACTTCCGAGCCCTCTGCGTACTTTGCGAGTTTGTCTCAAACATCTGCCTAAAGCCATCGAGGTTTCTTTTGCATGTTCTGGAGTTTGAACATCTGGAGCTGTTGCAATTTCAATCAGCGGCAACCCTAAGCGATCAAGATTGTAAATGACTTGTTCTCCATCACCGGTTGAAAGAGTGTCCAGTTTTCGAGCACTGTCTTCTTCAAGACACAACACATCGATTCCAACAGGCCCTGTCTCAGTTTGAAGAACACCGTCAATAGAGACCAGAGAAGTTCGTTGAAAGCCACTTGTGTTTGAACCATCGACAACTGTTTTTCTCATCGTTTGTAGAAGGGTAACGGGTTTTGCCTCAAGCAGAGCAGAGACAGTTAAGGCAATAGAAACAGCATCTTCATCGTGAGGGAGTGGGGGCTGTTCATCAAGTTCTATCAGACCAGCATTCGGTGATTGGACATATACGAATGAACGGTTACGCCGTGTTTCAAATCTTGCAGCGATATCAACGGCACCACCTTCGCCACGAGCTGCTCGAAGGCGGCGATTGAAACGCTGCCATTGCTCAGGGACAGTATCAATTGTCACGTCATAAAGAACGCCTGGCTGACGAGAGTGTAATTTCCCAGTAGCGAGTTGTTGATGCACCTCAATGCCGCACATGAAGCCTAATTGAGCCGGGTCAAGTGCCGCAGCATCATCGATTTTACCGACGGGTTCGGTGCGAATTGGGTCGGCCATATTCTTGCGGAGCAGTTCATCCTTCAAGACTACAACCCTTCAATTCGGAACGAAAAGGGGTTCAATATCTCGCATAAACGGTTCCGACCAACTATGGAAATTAAACAATCTGCAACGTTTCGTAACCTGAAGGACGAATCATTCGTCCATGTTGAACCAGTTGTTCGATGATATTTTCCGCAGTTGCACGGTCAATATCATAGCGTTCTGCTTCATTGAAAACATCGAGTAATTGTGCAATACCACCGTTATTTGCAGCAAGTGATGCAACGATTTCGAGAACCGCCTTTTCCCGATGACGGACAGTGCCTTTCTTTCCAGTCACGAGAGTTGTCTCGTCAAAGTTCCCGCCCATCAATTCCTCTCGCCAAAGACGCGTCATTCGAACTGCTCGCTCTGCGTCTTCAAGCGTTGCCACTTGCGACAAGCGAATTCGGGCACTGGCTTCTGCTAATCGTGCAAGAGCTTCGAGGGAACGCGCAGTAATAGCGACGCTGTCGTTTGAATCGCCGGTTTGTTTTCGAGTCTCAACGTAAAAATTGACAATCGTGTCGCGTGCATCTTGCTCAAGGCTTGGATGAACGGTGCGCTTGGAATATGCGATGTACTTTCGGATAAGATCACGAGAAAGCGTTTCTCCATGTTCTGAGTTTTCAACTCCTGAGCGTGACGTGGATTTGGTCGGGTCCGGAGCATTACCTTCACTGACAAGTAACTCACTTGTGCCTTGCAAACGGTTACCAATAATGTGCTGAGCAATTTTTGCATCCTTTTCCGACTCGGGGTCGTCTGTTAACAACCAAATAATATCAAAACGTGAAACTAAGGGCGGTGCAAGGTTAATTTGGGCAGTGAAAGGCACCTCTGAGACCGGCTCAAAGCGTCCGTTCTTCGGATTTGCGGCAGCCAAAACAGCGCAACGAGTTCTCAAACTTGCGTTAATACCTGCTTTGGAAATTGATATTTTCTGTTGCTCCATTGCTTCGTGCATACTGGAACGGTCCCCTTCGTTCATCTTGTCAAATTCGTCGATGGCGGCTAACCCAAGGTCGGCCAATACCAATGCTCCAGCCTCCAAAGTCCAACGACCGTCAGCTGCAGAATCTTGAACCGCAGCAGCAGTCAAACCCGCAGCAGATGCGGATTGCCCAGATGTGAAACGTCCACGTGGTGATATGGTGGACATGTAGCTAAGTAACTGTGACTTTGCAACACCGGGGTCGCCCATAAGGAGAATATGGATGTCCCCCCGGTTTCTGGTACCATCCGGGTTCAGACGGGCTACGCCACCGAATAATTGTAACATGAGCGATTGCTTAACTGGATTCATTCCAAAAATAGACGGGGCAATACTGTTCGCAAACAGTTCATAAATATCTGGCCGGCGAGATAATTCTTTGATTTGGAGTTCTTCGTCTTCAGTAATTACGATTTCTTCAAGAGGGATATTCTGTCTTTCAAGCGAATGTATGCGTAAGAATATATCGAAAACGGGAGTATCTTTTCCACCTTTTCTTTGAGAACGAATGAAGAGAACCCCGTTGCCTTTAACACGGTCTCCTGGGTTGAGTTTTCCGGCCAAGTCATGTTCTGCGATGCATATGATTCGTTCTGGTTGAATACCCCCCTTCATTTGTTCAGGCAATTCTTGCAGTTCGATAAATTGTGAATTAATGAGAATCGAATCTTTTTGATTTAATTCAAACCGAGTTTGACGTTTTGCTCGGCCACAGCCTCCGTCCAACTGCTGGCATTCGATTGGTTCAATCAATTCCTGCTCATTCGGTTGATTGACAACCATGGAATGGCCGCAAGCCATGCATTCAAACGTAGCAGCATAGATTCGAGGTCTAACACCTGAAATCTTGGTCGTAACTGCATCGATTGCGAGCATCGTTCCAATATCGTCTGCACGCAATTGAGATACGGTGCGAACTTGATCAACTGGGAGGTGAACGATTCGAACAAAGGGATACATCGTCGTGTGGCCAGCATCCATGAGGAATTGTCGTAGAGCTTGATTGGATGCATGGAAGTGCAGTTCGGGATGCTGAACAATGTCATGTGCAAACTCATGGTCAAATCCCTCGATAACACGATATGAAACTTCAAGCGATTGTTCATCTGGCCACATTTGAGCTAGGTTGTGAACCGATTCCGCAAAGTGGTCTTGAATGAGAGAAGTCCACCGTGCTGGAAGGTCGAATTCTTGAAGCATTTTGAGCACCTGTGAAATGCGGGAGAGGTTCCCGACTTCCAAACAATTATGCCAACGGTATTTAGCCATAACCTCGCGAAAATCCCACCCCCTCGTTTCCATTGGAGAATAAGTGGATTGACCGTCACCGATTTAGCCCTTTTTTGATGTCCACTGCCAAAGTGCCATGACCGCAGATAAGATGAGGAGGAATGCCTTCGGTTCATGTATGCCGAAGCATGCGTTTTCACCGGTTCGCGGTCAATTAGAGCGATGGGTCCTTGATTCCCCTCACCTCAAGAACCGATTAGGCGACCCTACAGAGCGTGAAATTCTTACACATATCTCTCCTGAAGGAATCGAAAAAATACAGAATGGAGGCACTTTGCCTGTACTGATTTATTTGGCACCGTTCACCTCTTCTGGTCATGCACGAGCAGGTTGGAAAGCCTTTGCTGAAACCTTGCCTCAACGTCATGAACGTTTGGTTACCTCCGGTGAAATGTCTCCAGCCATTTTGGTCATGCCCGACACTTTCACTTCTCTAGGAGGAAACCAATTTGTCGATTCACCCATACTCGGAGACTGGTCTACATGGCTCTCAGAGGCATTGAGGCCAGCAATTGTTTCTCGGTATGCGACCAACGGAAACTTCGGATTAGTGGGGAAATCCTCTGGTGGTTATGGAGCGTTGATGAATGCAATGCTTCAGCCCACTGTTTGGGATGCAGTCGCTTGTCATTCAGGTGATGTTGGGTTCGAAACCATGTTCTTACCAACATTTGCTGAAACCCTGACTCATGTCCACCGCTATGGAGGAGTTGCGCAATATGTTGAACATATACGAAATGCGCCCTCTCTTTCCGGTCCTGATTTTCACTCCCTAATGATTTGCGCAATGGCTGCATCATACGATCCTCGTGACCCCACGCAGGAAAACCCACTTGGAATTGTTTTACCTCTCAATGAGCAGACTGCCGTTCTTGATGACAAGGCGTGGGCTCAGTGGATGGATTTTGACCCGTTAACACTTGTTGAGTCGAAATACGAAGCGCTTCGAGAATTGAAGTGTTTGTTCATTGATTGCGGAGCAAGAGACCAATACCACATTCAATATGGAAGCCGACAAATCGTTGAGCGTTTTACGGCGCTTAATGTCCCACATACCTGGGAAGAGTTTGATGGTACGCATTCTGGAATCGACTTCAGGCTGGATTACAGTTTTGCTCGATTATCAAAAGACTTGAGTTGATTTTGACAGGCGAAAGAGGCGGTTAGTTCTTCAAACGCCTTCTTTTGAAGGTGGTATGGCCGAGCCAATGGACTATGCAAGTGCGGGTGTTGATATTGACCTTGAAGGGTCTGCTGTCGCTTCCCTTATCGCTTCACTGAGCGCCTCCAGTCGCCCAGCAGGTACGCCTGGCGCGCCGGTGGATTTACCCGGCGGTTTTGGTGGACTCATCGAGTTCGGTGATTCTTTACTCGCTCTTGCTACTGATGGGGTTGGAAGTAAGTTGCAAATCGCATCTTTGCTCAAACAATGGGGTGGAGTTGGAATAGATTGCATGGCAATGAACGTCAATGACCTGTTGTGCGTTGGTGCTGAACCAATTGCTTTTGTGGATTACGTCGCTGTGCCAAAACCCGACCCAGAAACACATGCCGCACTTGGAGCATCTCTTGCTGAAGCATGCCGCTTGGCGAGGGTCACGTTAGCAGGCGGAGAAACGGCATCTCTACCCGGTATTGTCACTGAGCTCGATCTTTCAGGGACTGCACTTGGATACGTCAAAAAAGGCAATGCAATCACTGGAGAACATTTGGAAGACGGGGATGTTTTGATTGGTTTGCCTTCTTCTGGAATTCATTCCAATGGGTATTCACTGGTTCGTAGAGTAATGGAACACACGGGGCACAAATATACCGATGATGCCCCATTTAATGTCGCCAGTGTTGGTCGAACTGTTATGCACTTTGAAGGAAATGATGATCAACACTTTACGCTCGGAGAAGTCTTCCTTAATCCAACTCGAATTTATTGTGACCCTATAGTGGATTTACTGCAGTTTGCTGAATCTGATGACGCTGAATTCTCGCTCTCAGATGTTCGAGCCATTTGCCACGTTACGGGTGGAGGGCTCTCAAACCTACTGCGTCTGCATGACACACTAGGATGGCATATTGATTCACCTTTAACACCACATCCTGAGTTTGAATGGTTGCAGCAGGTCGGTGGAATTGAAACCCGTGAAATGTATCGAACCTTCAACATGGGAACTGGAATGATTCTCGCTGTTTCAAAGCAGCACGCTCAAGCCATTTGCTCTTGGATTAATGAGCGAATGATTGGTACTGAGATCATCGGACACGTTCACAACAATGGACATAACGTCACACATGCCATCGATGGCGTCGAGTTCTCACACTACTAAAGTGAGAACTCAACGCTTGAACTGCGACATCTGAACTTCAGATGCCGCCGTTCTCAGTATCAAAATCAATCGAGACGGTTTATTCGTCCCTTGACTTTACAGCTGCCATTCCCAATCCGAAAATTGCACCAAGCAAAAGCAGTGGAGCAAGGTAATCGGTTGGGACGTCGAAGTTCGTCCAATAGGTCAATGCCTTTTGGTTGGTCGTGACGCTGGATGCGAGAGTTTCTGCATCATCATCACCGATCACTGAACTGGATTCAATGGAGAACACCGCTTGCAAGTCACTTGCATTTGGAGCAGTATGTTGGTCGGTAATTGGGCGCATGTCAAGCCAGAAAGTGGATTCTGAAGTGCCTGCAATAATTGCGCCACTAAGTTGTTCTGCTTGTAGAGTTACTTCGCTTCCAAAGTAAACAGGTAGAGCACCAGGTACTGCATCAAGCAATGTATCGGTGTCCAAGAGTTTCGCTTGGATTGGGCGTTGCAATGGGTCAAGAGAGGCTGAACAATCATCGACTGCAATATCCTTCAAAGTTGAAGTTCCATCGCAGGTGATTGCTGCAGTTGCATATCCAGAGAGGTCGACCAGGTCGCCTGAGCCGGTCAAGAAACCACCTGTGGTTTCAATTCGAGATTCAGCAGTGATAAGACCGAAGGTGTTGGCAGCCTTTGCTGGGTCTTTCCAAGAGAAGAATGAACTTCCGTCTACTGCAAGCATTTCCCCTTTATCGCAGTCAGAGTTTTCTCCAGTGCAAATCATGTAATCAGTTCCAGTATCGCTGACAATTCCGCCGGAGCCATAATAGGTAGCATTCGATTCAAGGCTGGTCCATCCAACAGTCATATCCATTGGGTTTCCAGTTGCGAGGAAAGCAACCACAGGGTCGTGCCATCCGAGTAACCAGTTGTTGAACTCTTGAGTCAGGTATGGAGTGGTTCCGAACGAACTGATCAAAAAGTCTGGGACGAAATCAGCGAAGATTGGAGAAGCTACGAAGTAACTCAATGCATCTGCGGCATTTGCGTCTATTCCATATATTGCTCCGATGGTAGCGCTGTTCCATGGCATAGGCTCAGCAGCCTCCATGGTCATCAAGTTCACTGGAGGGGTCATGCCGCTTAATTCTCCATACATGAAGAGAGTCGCGCCTGTTTGAGTCGTAATTCCAAGAGGGCCATACAGTATGTTTGCAGCCTGTGTTTGGTTAATAGAAACAGGTGTTGCATCACCGTGTCCTGGAATCATTCCAGCTCCCCATGCGCCACCCATGTTAAGGGAGTTGCTGAGGTAAGGGTCACCCACTGGACTCATGCCACCAAAGGTTTGGTTGACAAATTGCTCAGCGTTCATTGTGCCTACACCGCCAAGAAGACCGAGTTGAGCAGAGGAAACTGATGTTGCCCATCCGCCAGCCCAAGTAGCAACTGCAGTGTATTGGTCAACGGTGAGGTTGAATGCTGCCATAACATCTGCGACTTCCATTGTAAGGAAGGTTGCAAGACCGAATCCTGTTCCGTCGGCGTTGGTAGCAATCAAACCAGTTGGAGTGTCTGTAAGGTGTCCTGCAACCATGAGAGCAACACCGTTTGCACCAGCATAGTCGACGCCCAAGAGGTTGTGAAGTCGGCTTGTGATGTCATCGTTGTTGCTTGCGTTGAAGTCAGAACCGCCACCGTAGCCTGCGAAGCTTGTTCCAACTGCTGCATACATAGTCCAGTCTCGAACGAATGTCTTAACGAAATCTGGCATTGTAGCATTTGCCATGGCAAGGTAGCCATAGGTGGTGGCTCGGGCCATCACGGTGGAATTCGATGGATCTTGCATCACTTGTGAGACCAACATTTCTGGCTCGCCCATTCCCATAAATGCAACAGGGCCGAGTGGTTCCATCAGGGAAATGTTGAAGTTTGCATCAAAGGGGTGGAATGTGTTCATCATTGCTGCATCCAAATCTCCAGATTCCCAATCTCCTGTAGTATTTAAAACGGGGAAGTTACCATTTGACGCAATAATTGCTTGTCCGGTAGGAGAGGTTTTCCATTGGCCTTCTGCACCTGCCGCCCAGTTCATTCCCATTGCCCCATCACATGGAATTGAAACTCCGGCCATTGTGCAGAGGTCGCCGGTTGTGGCAGTTCCTGCTTGTGTGGTGTTCATGTCTTGGTTGATCATTTGCGCAGCGAACCCGACCTTGGTCAAGTCCATGATTCCATTGATTGCCATTCCGGTTGCACCGATGACTTGAGGTATGAAACCGATGTTGAGCTGGGTAATTTGAACATCACAAGGAACAACGGTATCAACGGAGCATGCATATGATGTGTTCTCGTGATAGGTAATGGTTCCAGCAGCCGAATCATGGGAAGTTAAGGTTCGGTCTGAAGTAATGGTGTAGGTGACAGGTCCAATCTTTTCATGCATTGGGGCTGTTCCATTCGCCATTACATCGTCTACGTTGGTTATGGTCCATCCATAGAAGTCTCGATCGGCTGTCGAGGTAGCCCAGTCTGGATTGATATCTGTACAATCTGAGTTATCACAAATATCGTCCAATGGTTTGGTCTCTGTCGCTTCAAGAACTGCGTCTTCTACTCCACCTGTTGAAAGGACAGAAAGTCCCCCACTGAGGAGTAAACATACAAGTCCTGTTGCTAGCATCGTTTTCATTGTCATCATTGACATGAATGTCCAACGCCAACTTATAGCACATAACAGTTGAGGCGGAAACTAAGTGTTTCTGTGGATATCTTGAACTGTGGCATTTGCCGGAAAAAGAGCGGTGCGGTCTTCAAGGGGGAGTTCTACGCCATGATATGGCGGGTGGCAAGGTGGACCAGAAAACCCCTCCTGGGTGGCCTGGACAGGTTTGGCTTGAAGGTAAGACACTTGTGCATTTACTGGATGAACAAACTCGACCAACACACATGCCGCGTGGACCTGCGAAGCGGACTGGTCCAGGGTTCCTCAATCCGGCGATGGCTCCGGCCCGGACGCGCAGTGTTCTGCTCCTCAACGACGCAATGCAGTATGATTGGTTGGTAAGAGAAGACCAATCAATTCGGGTCTTGGATGCTTTATGCGCTACTGGCGTCCGCATACGTCGATGGAGAAATGAAGTCCCCTCATCAGTTCAGCAACGACTCAGAATTACTGCAAATGACTTGGACCAATTTGCGCTGGACTGGGCAAAGGCATCGCATGCGATGCATCCACCTACACAGTCGATTGAACATGAACCGGAAGATGACCGGTATGGAAGTACGTCTGAACAGGTGTTTGACAATGGCTTGGATTTTCGAAATAAAGATGCGCGAATCGCAATGATAGAATCGGGCTATCAGTGGATTGATTTGGATCCTTTCGGCTCCCCAGTTCAGTTTCTTGATGCTGCCCTACAGGGTTTGTCAAGAACAGGCGTTTTGGAAATCACTGCCACCGATACTGCGGCACTAACTGGTTCTTCGGCTTCAAGCCAAGCCCGCAGATACGGTGCAAAAGGAATTGTTGACGTCTATGCGCACGATGATGCAGTGCGCCTTCTGCTTGCAACAGTTGCAACAAGTGCTGCTCGCTTAGACAAATCCATCACTCCTTTAATGGCCCTCTTTGATGGACACCACGTTCGAATTTCATGCTTGGTCAAAACAAGCCGAGAAAAGGCGAGTGAGATAAGCAGGCTGATTGGATGGAGAGTTCGTGAACAAGATATCCCTTATCGCTTCGTTCAACATCCAACCCCGGAACAGGTTGAGCGAGCAAGTGGTCCGATGTGGATTGGACCGCTTTGGGATAAGGAAATTGCCGGGCGCATGACTGAACAAAAGGTGCTCGAATTATGCCAGCCTTCTCAACAGGAGCTCGAGCAGATGATGCAACAAGGCTTGGAATGGAGTGATGACGACATCGAATACTCTGCTCGAGAATTGAAACGCAGTGTCCGTTACATTTCCGATGCGGCTGATTTGATGAGTCGGGAACACTTGCTGCTTAATCTCGATTCATTGCCAAGATGGGCTGGAGTGGGTGGAGCACCGAAATTAGAGAAGTTAATTTCCAGTTTAATCAGTAGCGGCCATTGCGCCGCTCGGCTTCCGGATTTGGAACCCTTGCTGGTCACAGATGCACCGTTTGATACCGTCCTAGAACACGTGAGAAAAACTTCACCTTCATCCAAATGAAGGGTCGATATCACGGTCGTTTTCAACCGTAGTTGATTCAGGGGCTGGTAAGAGTGTACGGGAATTTTCAAGAACTTCACGAACGCTGTCTTCGATATTTTGAGCGTTCTCGAGCAACTCACTAAGTGGGATTTCAATTCCTGTTAACTCAGCAACCGCTTCGACTGCTAAGGCTGCAGCTCTGGCATCGGGATACATTGGACTTGCTTCAGCCAATAAAGCGGTAACATCAATCCCGAGCCTGTCTCCCTCTCCAAGAAGAAATCCGGTGATTCCCGCAACTATTCCTTGCTGGATAGGTTCGATACCGACTTGGTGGAGACGATCTCGAGCAATTTGGGATGAGCCTACTCCAAACAGTTGTCCAGTTGCTACATCTTTACTGGACTGAACCAGACCATCGATGATAATCAAGCGGTCAAAACCACCTCGGGTGAACCATTCGAGCACGGTTGATGCAAACATGATGTCTTGTTCATCTTTGAACTGTATTTCAGAAGTAAAGACGCCAATTCCATCGCCTTGGTAGACGCGGACGGGGTGTTTTGGAACTTCGTTGTGAATCAAAGCCACCGCAGGGAACTCGGCATTCAACACCGTGCCGAGTTGTTTTAGCTTGAGCGTTTGAATGATGTGCGAGGCAGCAATAACACCGACCATTCCAGCGGTAGTGAATCCGGCAACAGCTACTCCACCCGTTGTACG
>CABYOM010000030.1 GCA_902520595.1 uncultured Candidatus Poseidoniales archaeon
CTTGGTTGAAGGCTTGATTCACTTCGAAAGAGAAAGCGAATGCTCTTGACCCTCCGATGGCTGGAGTGAATTATGCAAGCCCTTATGGAAACCAGCGCAGGAAATATTACCATCAAACTCTATGACGACAAGGCCCCAGATACTGTGGCGAATTTTGTTCGCCTCGTCAAAAGTGGCCATTACAACGGTCTGCACTTTCACCGTGTAATTGAGAACTTCATGATTCAAGGCGGATGCCCGCATTCAAGTGACCCGAATTCTCGACGAGCAGGTACTGGCGGCCCAGGATGGCAAATCCCATGTGAACGTTCAGCGCTCAACCTCAAGCACGACAAGCCAGGCGTATTCTCCATGGCAAATGCCGGCCCCAATACTGGCGGCTCCCAATTCTTCCTTACAACAGTACCAACGCCTTGGCTTGATGGAAATCACGCTGTATTCGGAGAAGTTGTTGACGGAATGGACGTCGTCAAAGCGATTGAGCGATGCGACAAAGGCCCCGGTGATCGGCCAAGAACCCCTCAACAAATCATTCGTGTCTCACTCGAATAAGATACGGTTAACGACTGTTCGCCTGAAATTGGTGAAATTTGACGCGTTGCACAATTCTCCTAATATGCTTAGGTGATGCTGAACAGTCAGATGTGACTTCTGAGTTGAGATTGATATCCAAGAAGGGTTATCTGTGCGAACTGTGAAGAAGTTTAGCCCCGAGGGTGGAACATGGCCGATGTCCGTATCGAAGCCGACACCATGGGTGAACTGGAAGTTCCTGCTGACAAATACTACGGTTGTCAAACCGCTCGGTCACTGATTAATTTCGATATTGGTGATGACACCATGCCTGCAGGAATTATTCGTGCTTTTGGAATCCTAAAACAGGCTGCTGCGAAAACAAACGTCGCACTCAAACAACTTGACCCAGAGATTGGCGACCTCGTCATCGCTGCATCTCAAGAAGTACTGGACAACAGTTTAGATGAGCACTTTCCTCTCAGTATTTGGCAAACCGGTAGCGGTACTCAAACAAATATGAATTCAAATGAAGTGATTGCAAACCGAGCGATTGAACTTGCTGGTGGAGTGCTTGGCTCTAAAAATCCCGTTCATCCAAACGATCACGTTAATCGCGCCCAATCTTCGAACGACACATTTCCAACCGCAATGCACATTGCAGCTGCGGAAGCCATCACGCATGGTTTACTCCCGAGTGTTCGTGGCCTTCGTAATGCGCTCGCTCAAAAGTCTGAAGATTGGAGTGACATTGTAAAAATCGGAAGAACGCATCTCATGGATGCAGTGCCTCTCACACTTGGGCAGGAATCATCAGGGTGGGTAGCACAACTTGATGCAGATTTACGACGGATTGACTTTGCTCTGGATGACCTGTTTGAACTTGCCCTTGGCGGGACTGCCGTAGGAACCGGGCTCAACACACATCCATTATTTGCACAAATGGTCGCTGATGAAATTGCAAACATCACCGGCCTTAGTTTCTGTTCAGCAGAGAATAAATTTGCGCAACTTGCCGCCCATGATGCGATTGTAGCAGCCTCTGGAGCACTCAATACCCTTGCAGTATCGCTTATGAAAATCGCCAACGATGTTCGCTGGCTCGGTTCTGGTCCACGCTGTGGATTTGGAGAATTGGCATTGCCTGCAAACGAACCTGGCTCCTCAATAATGCCTGGCAAAGTAAACCCAACACAGGCTGAAGCAATGACCATGGTTTGCTGTCAAGTCATGGGTAACAATACGGCCATCACTGTTGGTGGAAGCCAGGGTAATTTTGAATTAAACGTTTTCAAACCTCTGATGATTCATAACCTCATGCATTCGATTCAATTACTGACCGATGCATGCACAGCATTCCGAACAAAGTGTGTTGAAGGTTTAGAACCCGTTAAAGGAAACATCGCTTCTCACCTTGAAAATTCATTGATGCTGGTCACTGCACTCAACAACCACATTGGCTATGATAAAGCTGCCAAGATTGCTAAAAAGGCGCATGATGATGGAACTACTCTACGGGAAGCGGCACTCGAACTTGGATATGTAACCAATGAAGAATTTGATGCTTGGGTGCGTCCTGAAGACATGACTGGGCGCCGTTCATCGGAGTAAAGAAGTCACCGTGAACCTTCTACAAAGATGAAGTTAATGAACGCTTGAAAAATCAAGTACCATGCAAGAATCATCACAATCAGAGGCCCACCACCTGGATCTGAATCTGTAATCATCCCGTATCCGATAATAATGAGGGCCAGACCGAACAGGAAAAACATCCGATAGATGATTTGAGTAAAAATTCGAGCTTTCGTCGACATTACTCGCCAACCGCTAAACCCAAACCACTTAGAGAGGAAACCAGACTCTTGAGGAGGTACGTGAGGTTCATTTTGTTGATTCATTTCCCTTCCTCACTTTGAATGTTAAGTGCTTTTTTGAGTAAAAATTCGATTTGTGCATTCACTGAGCGGAAGTCGCGTTCTGCCCATAACCGGAGTTGTTCATGGATTTCAGGGTCCAAACGCAAGAGAATCTTCTTCTTCGTCACCCTTCATCCTCCAACCTTATCTTAACAACCACATGACTGGACTGAGAAGTTGAAATAAGCCGAGTAGAGCCAAGAAAATTACGGTGAAATAGAAGGTTTTTGGAGCATCTTCCTTCGCCATCCAACCCTTTCCCCTTACGTGGACGCCTTGTCGAACCCACAAATACCCAACATAGGCAAGCACGAAAATCGCGACCACAACTGGTATCACAACTTTGGTTATGATTAGCGTAGTATCCATCCTCTCACTTCACTGATAGAGCGTTCCTGTGTTAACCACCGGAGTCGTGTCGGTTTCTGAACAAAGAACCACCAACAAGTTGCTAACCATGGTTGCTTTCTTGTCTTCATCAAGTTCGATGATGTTTTTGTCGCTGAGTTGTTCAAGTGCCAATTCGACCATCCCAACTGCACCTTTGACAATCTCACTTCGGGCAGCGACGACAGCACTTGCTTGCTGGCGACGGAGCATTGCCTGAGCGATCTCTTGTGAGTAAGCCAAGTGACTAATGCGTGCTTCAAGAACTTCAATTCCAGCACGCTTGAGACGTGCTTCAACCGAGAGTTGCAACTCTTGTGCGATGACTTCTTGGTGGCTTGAAAGAGCAACTCCGCCGATGTCTTTGTCTTCGATGATGTCATACGGATATTTTGTCGCCATGGCGCGCAGTGCCGCCTCACTCTGGATTTGGACATAGCCGTGATAATTGTCAACCTCGAACAATGCTTCAGCAGCATCGACGACTTTCCAAACAACAACTGCAGCAATTTCAATTGGATTTGCATTGACGTCATTGACCTTGAGTTTTGCAGATTCAAAGTTACGAATTCTGAATGATATTTTTTGCTTTTGATACAATGGGTTAATCAAAAAGTGGAACCCCTCTTTTTGCACAGTTCCGGCATACTTCCCGAAAAATTGCAAGGCTTGGGCCTCATTTGGATTAATCACGAGATAGCTGTTCCATTGCAGGAACCAGAGTATAACCAGTGCCAATTGAAGAAATCCACCAAATAAGCCAGTTATGGTTGTAACATAGGTGACGAACAAGACGAGAATAAGGGCGGGAACGACGAGCCAATGAATGGCAATTCCAAGAAAACCGTTAATTGTAGCTTTCTCGATATCTTTGAACATGATTTCATCATTTCCGGCTGTGAATATTTGATTTGGTGGTGCTGCTTGCATACTTGCTCGCTTTCCGCTATCATAGTGATATCATAAAGATATCGCACAAATTATGCTATTCTGTTAAATATCTTCGACTGGTAGGAAGATTATGGCAAACAAGCCCGTTTTGATAATTGGCGGAGTCTGTATCTTACTCGCAATCGCCTCTTTCGGTATCGCCTGGTCAAGCGGAGCAAGGGGCATAGAGGAAGTTTCGAATGTCGATATTAACGAATTTATCGAAGGTCCAAATACCTCGTTTACTTACACGTATACTGATGATGACGGGAAGGGCTCAGGTGGCTGGTATGTCATGATGGATGGCGAATACAACGATGCAAATGGAAACAACAGAACCGATGCATGCGAAGATGTAACGTTCACAATTACTGATTCAAGCGGAAATGATGTGGCGGGCGAGGCAGGTCACCTCATTTGTTCTCATTCAAATGATTGGAAAGACGAGTGGGCTGACCCTGTCGAGAATGATGGCCGCATCGTGTTTGGTTATGTCTGCGCAACAATTGACTCTACAAATCAGGTGAGGTATACTTGCACCATTGGAGAGGAATATACGATTGCAAGTGAGACCCAACTGTATGTGTTTGACAAGGATTCTCACGACCTTGAATATGTAGATGCTGGGCTGGCTTTCCTTGGAAGCGGAGTTATGAGCATACTTGGAACATGTTGCTGTAGCTTTGGTTTCATCTTAGTCTTGGTTGGAGCGTTGACTGGTGGAGCACCGAAGCCTATGGTAGGATACATGCCGCAACAAGGCATGATGCCGCAACAAGGAATGCAACAGCAAGGCATGATGCCACAACAGGTAGGGCAGATGCCGATTCAACAGCCACAATACACTGTTGGAGCAGGTATTGATTCCAGTCGTGTGGCCGATACTCCGGTCAGTGTGGAAAATTCACCTCCGGGTGTTTGGGACAAACAGCCGTAACCAGTTAGCGATCTCGTAGCGCCCTGAGTTTGTCCTGTAAAGCACTCTTACGCTCATCTTTCTTTTCATCCGAGTTTTCGTTCGACTTACGGCGCTCAAACATATCCTGCTCCCAAATGCAAACCTCGCCGTTATCAAATCCCAGAACAATTCGTCGGTTGTTTGCAGCCATTGATTCACAACGGCTGCTTGGAGAAGAGACAAGCATGTCTCCAGTTTCACAATCCCTCACTTCAATGCACCCCTGTGAACCAGACCATCGACCTGCCCAATGCGTTCGTGATTTTTTGTATTCAAAGGATGCATGTTGTACTGTAATTGCATCACCACGAGCGTGCCACACTTCCTTGTCCCCTTTTCGACAAATGAGGTCACCACTCTCTAAGGCTGCAATATGTCCTGAAGGAGTTGCTACGAGGTGTTCGACTGAACTCGCTTCAGTAACTAATGTAGTCCCTTTAAGATTCGAAATACCCCCATTAGCATGGCCAAACAGGACAGTTTTCTCAAACGAGGCCCCACAAGTAATCGGTGAATCAGTGTCAGCAGAGTGGTGTGTTAACTCTCCAGCCTCATCAATCGAAGAAAAGCCACATTTTGGACGACCTAGGCCAAGCCACAATTTCGATTTATATTCCATAAGGACCCATGGTCGTTCATCCATCCGTTGAACCCAATTCATCACTCCATCGAAAGAAAAGTTCCAAACAGCCGATTCAAGAAAATCGTTGTGTTCAATATCATAGACGGATGAAACTGCATAGACGGATTGCTTGAACAGTGCTAGAGTATCTGCACTTCCCTCCAACGGATGACTCCAACGTTGTTCGCCACTTTCAGCATCGAGACAAACAATGTGTAAGCCTGCTGTGGCAAAAATCGCCCCATCACTCACAGATAAAACAGTAATACGGTCTGGTAATGATGCCGCCCAAAGAAGTGTTCCCTCTGCGTCCCAATGCTTGAGGTTGCCATTCCAGCCTCCGGCATAGATGCCCCCCTCCTGTTCGAGGTGAACAGCTGAAACAGACTCTCCAAGAGACCGCGTCATCCAGGTGGAGGAAAAGAGGTCCATGCCTACCTGTTGGGCTGAGCCTCCTTAAGTTGGATGGAATAGATGCATCAAATTCAATTACTTCTCACTAAGATTGCTGAATCGGGATGTATCGCTTTGGAACTGCAAACGTAAGCAAGAATGCAACGATTCCAAAACAACAGGCTGCATAGTAATGCCCCATTCCAAAAATGGAGAGTGCTGCTGCAGTCCGTAGAATGGCGACTGAGCCACTTTTCAGCGCCCAAATCGTGAAACCCGTAGCAATCAAAGCAATTCCCATGAAAGCGAATCCAATGGTGATGTAAATGCTTGAAGCCCCCGGGTCCATAAGGGGGTGATCCATTTGACTTGGCGTCATATCGATGTTGCGGATCTCACACTCATCTGCCCCGTTCGTACACGGTTGGGATGCAAATTCTTCTGAAGATGGAATGGAGAAATCAATTGTTGTAAATCCGATCGGTTCAATCATCGCCGGTGGAGAAAGCAGCACGCGATTCCCATAAACATCTCGATAGCCATCGCGTTCGACAATAATATCGACACGAACAAGCCCCGGGTCGAGGCGTTCAAACGAAAACGAACCGTCTTTTTCCGTTTGCATCTCAGTTGAATTCCAAATGCCCTCATCATTCCATGAAATGTAGACTGTAGCGTTTTCCAGTGGTTCTTGCTCATCATCATAAACAACGCCTCGGAATGTAGCCGTTTCATCAGGAGCGGTGAGTGAAAGGCGATAGACGAACTCATCCGGACGTACGAGTCCCGAATCCGGCGAGGCGTAATCTACTCCGTTGAGGAAACCGATTAAACAAATAAATAACAAAAATACGGCAATGGCTCGGCCCATTGAATGCATTTCCGGGTCAGGCATGGTAAGGACGGTGTTTGAGGAAGAAAACGTGAGGTCTCCTTTGGGTTCAGAAAGGCCGGTCAATTCATCGATGTAATCGACTTTTTCCGGATTCATTGCTTCAAGGGCTGCATGCTCATCGGATTCGCCCATGTATCCCGCAGAACGCCGTCCTACTTCACTTCAATGCGATGTTGGGAATGTGCAAGAAGGCGCGCAAGTGCATGTTCATGAATCCATACGCGCAACTCTACGATACCGTCTGCATGGTCGATACGGTTCGAAACTAAGCCTGCATCATAAACATCAGATACCAACCCTTCCACTGCCCTTCCGCCATGAGCAGGAACTGGAAGGAGAAGTAAATCTTGAGGTGGCCCAAACAAATGAAAAAGTATGGTATCCTTCAGTTCTTGCATGCCTTCTCCAGTATGGGATGAGATGAGGATTGGCTCGGGCAAACCTAGGGCTGCAACGGTAGCAATGCCTTCCTCTTTTTGCGCATCTGACGCTTGATCACATTTTGTTAGCACTGTAAGAACGTGATTAACCATCGAGGTATCTACCGATTGCCAAGGAAATTCTTCATCGATTTCTTCACCATAAAATCGGGTAAAAACTTCATTTCGAGAAGTGAACAATTTCCGTTCTAATTCTTGGGGAGGGTCGCTCACATCCGCTAAGATGAGGAGTAAATCGCTCTCTAAAGCCTCTGCAAGTGTTGCACGAAAAGCATCGAGAGTTGAGGCCGGAAGATGGTCGATGAAACCAATCGTGTCTGCCAAAAGTACTCTGGGGCTCGCTTCCATTCTTCCAATTGTAGTCTCAAGGGTCGAGAATAATTTGTCTTTAACGAGAACCTCTTTTCCTGAAAGGGAAAGGAAGAGACTGGATTTTCCAGCATTGGTATACCCTGCCAAACCAACCGTCATTGCTCCGCCCCTTGAGCGCTGCTTCCTTCTCTCTGACTGAGCAACTGCATGCTTTTTTTGTCGTTTACGTAAATGAATAAGCTCCCGATTCATGTTGTCAATAATTGCTTGCAATGCAGTACTGCCCGCACCACCGTATCCTGCCCTTTCACCAGTTGTCGCCTGATTGGCAAGCTCCCTGAGGACAGTTCGGTCACTTTGCATCTGTGCGATTCGAACCTGAGTCCTTGCTTCCAAAGAAGAAGCGTGAGAGGTGAATAAAGCGAGCAATAATCGAACTCTGTCCCAAACTTCAATGCCGACTGCATCACTTACACCAACAAGCTGACGGGCAGAGGCATTGGTGTGCATTAAGACAAGGTCGACTTCCCTCCACGGGTGAGTCGGTACGTTGCGAGAAGTGAGTTCGTCTGCGACATCTTGTAACCGTCCTTTGCCGAAAAAACCACGCGGGTCAATATGCCCAGCCTGGTAGAGCGTCTCTACGATTGTGATGCCCATCGTTGCCACAAGCGTGGTAAATTCGCGAGTATCCTCTTCTCCACGGACCAGGAGTATTGCCTTACGGCCCTCGTGGTTTGTTCTTGCCTCGCCTAGAGCCACCCCGCCAGTACCAGCGAGTACGGGAAACTCCTCACTTCCCTTCGCCATGGTTGTGCGACGAGTCATCCTCATAATAGCCCACCTCTACCAGTTGACATGGGCGAGTTGCATGAAGCAACGATACAATGGGTCGGAGAAGCGGGCGCAGCCTCGCTATTCATAGCCGCTGCACAAGCATTCGAGTGTGAAACAAACTGCGTTCGTGAGGGTGAAGAGGCTACGCTCACAGTGAAAATTCAAAATGTCAACCTGCAGGATTTACGTGATTCTGTCGATGCTCTGCTCATCCAATTCGCAGAAATCGAAGAAGGGCTTTAGAAGTTCAAATCAAGAATGACCGGTGCGTGGTCTGAAACATCAATGCCACCTTGACGCTCAATTCGAATATCTTTAATGCAGGCTGCTGCTGCATTATTGAGAAGGAAATAATCGATACGCCAGCCCCGATCTAGAACTCTTGCTTGGCCGCGATTCGACCACCAAGAATAGATTTTTTCACCCTCCCCAACATGCTCTCGAAATGCATCTGTCCACCCGTCGACAAGGAGGCTGGTGAACCATTCTCTTTCATGCGGAAGGAAGCCGCTGGACTTCGCATTGCCCTTTGGGTTCCATATGTCATCTTCAGTATGAGCGATATTCAAATCGCCACAAACCAATACTGGTTGTTCGCTCGTGAGATAAGGAGTTATGAATGCCCGCCATTCATCCATCCATGCCTCTTTGAAATCCTGCCGTTCTTGTTTATTTGAGCCGCTCGGCAAATAGGTGTTAATGCAGGTGAAGCCTTGGTGTTCAGTGACCAAAATCCGCCCTTCAGTGTCGCCTTTATCTTGGATTCCTCCCATTCCAGTTTCAATACTTTCAAACCCGGATCGAGAAAGGGTAGCAACACCAGAATAGCCCTTCTTTTCTGCACAGTGAAGGTGAACTTGGTAGCCTTCTGGCCAGGACCAGTCTTTTGGGAGTTGTTCGGGAAGAGCGCGAACTTCTTGCAACATGATTACATCAGCATCAAACGATTCAAAGTATGTATCGATACCTTTTCGAATCGCGGCACGAATTCCGTTGACGTTCCATGAGACAAAGCGCATGATGCGTCCATCGGTTGGCGGTGGATAAGTGTTCAACGATTTGCGGCTGAAATATTCTTTCCTGCAGTGCGCCCAGAATCAACCGCTGCATCAGCAAGAATGTGTGCGCCATCAACCCAAGTTCCTGCAAAAAGAACGCCTTTATCGGCCATCGATTGTTGAGGAATTCTGCGAGTATAGGCGTCATGAAGTGTTATCTTAGCCTGTTGAGATTGGTGAATCACGTGCTGACTCCAGCCACTGGCCCTTTGGGTAAGAAACATGAGGAGTGCCTCAAGTCGCTCGTCTGGGGATTCAAATCTTGTCTCGTCTGGATCTGATGCAAGACCTCCAATTGCGACAGCGGAAAGGTGACTTCCTTCTCGGCCTAAACGTGGTTGAATTGCCCGATAATCGAGTATAGCGAAGTTGTTCTCAACATCGAGCACAGCATGTTTTCCAGAGAGCGGTTTTGAATCCAGGCCAAGTTCAACAAAACTGGCTGACATCCGTTGAATTGGTGAGAACAGATCATCTGAACGTTGTTTATCAATTGAAGAAACGAGTTTCCTTGCTACTGACGGACCGCATGCGAGAACAATCACATCGGTTTCAATTTCTCGCCCATCTACAAGATGTGCCTTTCCCTGCTCAATTCGCTTTACTTCCGGCCCGCATTCTATGAAAACACCGACCTCATCCAAAGCAGCAGCAAGACGGCCAACCATGCCTGCCCAACCTTCATTTGATACCAGAAGATTGCCTTTTTGCAGCGCAGTATAGCGGAGTTCACTGTGTTGACCGCCCCATGAAGAAAGCAAATGGCAACCTTCAACCAAAGGATGATTCGCGCTTGAATCTTTGAGGATTCGTTTGTTGAGAAGAGATGTTTTAGCATCATCAATTGGGCGGATGATTCCCTGTCCTATGACTTCGGTTCGGTGGAGGCGGGCAGCAGCGGTTGCGAGTTTAACGCGACTTAATTTTCGAACCAAATTGTGGAAAGGGCCTTTCTTAACAAAAAGATGAGGTCCGAAACCTACTGGGAATTCGTCGATGTTTTGGCTCGTTGAACGGCCTCCAATACGACTCGAACGTTCCAGAACGACAACGTGGTGGCCTGCCAACGTCGCCTCAAGCGCACATGCAAGACCTGCGAGTCCGGCCCCCACCACTAAGACTCGGACCATGTTCAGCGGTTATGCTTCTGCCCCATCAATCCATTCTTCCGCATTTTTGGTGCGGCATGTTCAAGGTTATTCGACCACACAGGAAAAATTACGGGTTGACTCATGAGCGAAAAACCACTCATCATTGATGTCGTTGATAACGGCGGGCAATGGACACACCGAGAATGGAGAATGCTCCGCTATCTCAAAGTTGACACACAGATTATTGAGAATACAACCCCCGTTGACGAATTAAGAGAAGTTGACGGAATCATTCTTTCAGGCGGTGCTGCAAGAGTCGGTTTGACTGGCGAGCTAGGAAATTGTGGTGCTTACCTGGAATTAAATGTCCCCGTTCTCGGAATTTGTGCAGGTCACCAATTCATGGCCCGATATTATGGAGGAGACGCACGTGAATCTCCCGAACCTGAATTTGGAGCAATGCAAATTGAATTGCAAAATGAAGGTGGAAAAATATTCGCAAATACAGCACCTTCTCAAACGGTATGGGAGTCACACAATGATGAAGTTCATGTTGTTCCTGAAGGGTTTTTCATTACAGCGAGCAGCCCTTCGTGTAAAGTTCAAGGTATGGAAAATGAAAAAGGTGACCGTTTTGGATTACAATTCCATCCTGAAGTCAACGATTCGGAGTTCGGGAAAGAAATGTTTGAGAACTTTGTAGAAATTTGCCGAAAGGCAAAAAACGCCTGAAAAACAAACGTAATCGTTACAATACCTTGATATTCTGCCGAATGTGAGGATAGAATATGAACGCTCGAAGTTCGATTCCAAGCCTGCTTATGACTGCCCTTCTTCTCGCATCACTTACACCCCTCAGTAGCGTGTCTGCTGTGCCAACAGAAGCCTCTGAATTCTATTATGGAGTTGAATATGATTGGAGCAGTGTTGATACTGACCTAGAAAACTTCACTGGCCTCGATATTCCGGAAATTCTTGGAGAAGTTATGGGTGCTGCAGACGATGCAGGATTGAATTTGATTATCGGCCAGTTACAAACCGGTTCCTCAAATGTTTATGTTCATCATACTGAAGATATTACGCCTCAAACCATTCAAGACAACAACGGAAACGATGTTTCGGTGTGGAGTCGAACCGATGACGTTACTCTTCGACACGGAATCCTTGCCGATTCCATTCTTCAAACCGATTGGTCTGAAAAGACATTTGGTTCGAACGAAACAAGTTTCGACATTGATGTTGTTCAAAGCCTCGAGCAGGTTTTGACCGTTGATATGACTTACACAGAATATCTTGACGATTCTTCAAACCTTATTGGCGCAGATATGGAATTTAGTATGGATGTCTCGGCAGAAATCGGGTTGAACATCGATGCTTTGTTTGAAGGCGGTGGAGATGATTTCCCTGTTGATTTTGACGCAGCACTAACCATCGGCTATTCAATTAGCGACTCGACCTCACAATGGCGCTTGGGATCGCCTGACCCCGTATATGTTGAGCTTTCATCAAACAATGAATACGAGTGGGAATGCGGAGAAGCAGAATGTGGCGACCTAACTGGTGACTATACCGGCGCAGTTGACTACAGTTTCTCAATCGAAGGAATCCCTACGGAAGATTTCGGACTCGATGCAGGCGAATTTGACCTTGATATCTCCGACTCTTTAACCGATTCAGGCAACTTTGACATGGAAATGAATGGCGAATGGGATTTCTCGAAGGGAGACTCATTTACAGTGGATCTCGGTGATGGTGAAGGCGTTTCTACTCAAGTCCAATCCTGCGAATCCTGCCCACCTGGTAACCCCCTGATGTTTATGATGATGGGATATGTTTTGGCAGGCTCTGGAGAAGCATTCGCAGAACAAATTGGTGAAGACTTCGGAGAAGGAATTACCGATGGCATTGAAGATTGGCTCGGATTGGGTGGTAGTGCTGAAACAGATGGCAACTTATACTTCTACTCTTTTTCTGCATATGAATCGTCAAGTCCTGAGGATTTGGCACTCATCGAAATGAATCAAGGTAACGACATCAACTGGGCAATGATCAGTGTAAGTGTCTCCATCAATGGTGATATCTCGACTACATGTTCAAACCCTGGAGCAACAGAACAAGCTGATTGCAGCCTTGTTGTAGATTCAAACAGTAATGGGATGTATTGGGGAATAGGTGAAACGGTGCGAATAGTTGATGATGCCGACCTTTGTCCTTCAGGTGAATACTGTGATATTATGATTCAGACAGTTGATACAAGGAATGAAGTGGTTTTGTCGGTCGATTACATCTATACTGAGGGACGAAGTCCTAATGGCTCAATTGGAACTCTCAAAGGAGAGCTCCACTCATGGGGTGAACAAATTGCTATGCAAAGTTCTGTTGAAGGTGGAACACCGTTTGTTACAGGTGATTTCGCTAACTTTAGCTGCGATGATGGGACAATCATCGATTGGGATGAAGTCAGTGACGGAAACAACGATTGTTCAAACGGAGAGGATGAAGCAAATTTAGACGGTTCGGCAAAGTTGTTTACTTGCAACGATGGTAGTGAAATCGATTGGCAACAATTAAATGACGGATTTGCAAGCTGTACAACCGCTGAAGATGAAGGAATAAAACACCATTATACTCTTCAGATGACGCTTTACGATGATATGGGCGCTCCTCTTTATTCCATTGAAAAAACAATTTGTGAAGCTAGTTGCGATTCAAATCCAGATTGGGATTCGGACTGGTTAGAAGAGACTGGGGTTTCAATGCCGAGTGAATATGGTGAGACAACAATGTGTATGACTGCAATGATTAGCGAAACCGGAGCTTCTTCTCCTTTACTTGAATTAGATCAGATGTGTGAATACTTCTGGATTGGTCCCGAAATTGGCTCGGTTTACCTTTGGACTGATGGGCTTGATTTTGTTGAATATAACGCCTACATGTATGACTTTCCTAACGCTGGTGATGCATCTGCAACATTGACACTTAAAGACCCGAATCAAAATTCCATCATCACCGAGACGATTGACATTAATGGAAGTTCGTCATACTATGAATTTTCAGGTTCAACCTCGGTGCTTGAAGAAGGCGAATATTGCCTTCATGTTGAAATTCTTGAAGACGGAGAGGCTGCCCCATACACTTCTGAAACCGTTTGTGAAATGATTGAAGCACATGATGAAGCGGGAGATGTGAGTGAACGTGTTGAAACCGTCTTTGGTGCAATCATTGATTCGGGGCTCCAAGATGTTCTTGAGCAATTCGGAATGAATCTCGAAGATCGCCTTGAAACAGTTGAGCCGTTCGAGGAATTTCCATATAATGATGGTAAGTGGGCGCCTTTGTGGAGCAATGAACACGCTGCAATAGTCGGTGTTGGGGTTTACGTCATGAACGATGATGGATCCTACACCATGGCTGGTCCTACGACACAAGGTTACACAGATGAGGCACCTGCGAAACTCAGTATTCGATACTTGACTGGCCTCGCTGCAAACACTGCAACAAACGGGATGGAAGAAGCAACAAACATTGGTGATATCGTTGATGTTGAAGACCACAACTTGGACGACATCGCGGAGGACCTCGCTGAAGCAGGAATTGATGTAAGTAACCTCACTCTGCCTGAAGACAATCCAACAGATGGAACGACAAATGATAACAATCCAACGCCTTCAACTGCTGAAGAGTTAGCCGAAGATGCAGGGATTTTGCCGTTTCTCTCTCCAGTTTCAATGGTTGCAGTCATTGTTCTTGCCGGCATTGTAGCTGGAAGTCGACGAGACGAAAATCAAGAAGAAGACTGTTGATTGAACACTCAAGTATAAGTGGACGGTGGGCAAATCATGGCCCTACGCCCCCACCACAGCCGTGCTGGTGATGGAATTCGCATTTTTGGAACAGTACTGATTGCGGTGCATTTGTTTCTTTCAGCATGGCTGGTCATTCAGTTTGAAGGACAATATACCGAGGGGCAGCCTGCTCCGACCAAAGTGAAAGCACTGGTTGCGATCGATAAAGAACAGACGCTTATCGATGTCGAAATGGAAAATTCGACCTCGTTCCTGCTTTACATGGTGTTTCGTGATTACGATGAACCTGAAGGGTCCATCCAAAATAATTCGAATCAGAACAATTCGTCCGATGTCGATTCTACACAGACCGATGACGATGAACAAGAGGGAACAATAGAATGGCTCAAAAATGGTAGAAAGGTAACCCTCACCTCTCTCGTTCTGGTTTGTATTGCTGAGTGTTTGGTTCTTGCCGGGATACCATTACGAGCAACGTTAAGAGCGATTTTATTCACTGGCATGGTCGCCAGCTTTCTTATCGTGATGCCGGCAACTTATGTTTTAGATTTAGCGGGAGACGGTGAGGGTTCAGACGATGAGGATAGAGCTGATTCAAGCGACGGTGTTGGCCAATCCACAATTGCTGACGAGACTTTTGTAGCTCAAACTGAACAAGGATCTATCGCTCATGAACAAACAAATATTGACCATTCATTGTTGCTCACTGGGATTCGATTTGACATGAGTTTTAGCGGTTATGATCTCGGTCTTGTAGAGCCTGAAAATTATACTGCAGTACGCAACGAAGTTCCTAACGAAAACGATACAGATGCGAAATCATATGTAGAATTTCATTCCAACTTAGATTTGAAATACGGCAAAAATCTTCCCTCGATGTTCCTACTTCCGTTACTTTGGTTTTTTTTCCCTGCGAAACCTAAGAGTGAGGGAGAAATCAATTCGCTTATCAGAGAACAGGAATGAATTTGGCAATCACTTTCGGTGATGGACAGTGACTGCTCCGCAAACTTTGCACCAGACTTTGGTTCCGTCTTTACGTGGCGTTGACCCTGCAACATCAATTTTGACACCGCACACGCACGTAACAGTGGTCTCCATGTACCCAGCGAAGAGGTCCCGCTTGATGAACTCAGCGCTTAGGGATACAAATTTATCCATGCTTCAAAACACATGTAAATCTTTGTCGTCGAGAAGCCTTTAACTTCATGGAATGTGAAATGTTCTACCTTCCCTCCTGCCGAAGAAATCGCTTGAAGAATGGCCTGTTCGCTTGTATCAATTTGTGCGCGCTCGACGATGGCCCAGCCACGAACGACACTGGTTTGGTTGCTTTTCAAAAGAGGGAGTAGGGCAGTCAAGTGGTCAATACTGTGGTGAGGAAGGTTGACCAAAATCAAGTCGCATTGATTTCGGTTTGAACCTTCATCTGCCCATTCAAGTGCGTCTTTACAGTGTAGTTCAGCGGGTTGGAATTGTTCAGGGGGCGTATCTGATTCACCTTTTCTGCGCGATGAAAAATACTCCATGTTGAGGGAAAGTAGTTCTGCAGCATGTGGATTGAGGTCGCCGACTAAATACCCGGTAATGAGGCCTGGTTCAGGAATTAAAACGCCCATACTCGGCCCAACTCCCGCATAGGGGTCTGCGATGACCAAGCCGCGACCAAGCCGTTCTCGGAGTCGTTTTGCTGTAGCAAGTGTCTCAATACGTTCGTTGGATAATCGTGAGGAAAAATAGGCAGCAGATGGGTCGACCCAAAGTAAAGAGCCGTGTTCTCGAACGCGCGTACGAGTTTCAAGAGAGCCATCGCGACTTGCTAAAGGGTGGAGTTTTCGTACTCGGAACTCTCCGTGAACCCCTAAATCAGCGCAGACTAATCGGATGCCCGGCAATTGTGTAAGCATTGCATCCGCAATCATTTCACCATATTGCCAAATTGTATCTTCAATCTTTACGATCAGAACGTCACCTTGAATTTCATAAGATCGGGGCCATTCTTCTTGGTGTGCCTTGATTAATTCCTCATCGATATGCTCCAGCCAGTGAGTCGGGCCTTTGGGTTGAATTTCAAGCTCAATATGCGTGTTGCCCTCCCATACTTGGTCGTCCGCAAATGGAGCCAAATCGTTGAGTGGGATGGCGTTATGTCCATTCGCAAGGCGGGTTATTCCAGCCACTTTACTGTTCCATTGGTGGGTGCGACAGAACTCCAACCAGTGTTGGGTTTGCGCGCTCGGCACACTCAAATGACGCATGACACTCGCTCTATCCAAGCGAGTCGGGGGTTTGAGCATGGCGGAAGATTTAGCACAATCAAGAACACTTCCCCAAACTGGTTTGTTACTGATTGGCATGGGCCTAGGAACTGTTGCTGGAATGACAATGGAGGCAATTGATGCAGCAAAGAAGGCTACCCATCGTCGCTATGAAGGCTATACTGCTCTCTGGCCAGAAACAGAACTCAACGCACTTGAACAGCGAATCGGGCCCATTCAGAAAGTCATGCGGCCTGAAGTTGAACAACCCGATGAATTACTGCAACTTGCCAAAACATCACTTGTGGCCTTGCTTGTTGTAGGCGACCCACTTCAAGCAACAACGCACGTTGACCTTCAATTACATGCGATTGAGCATGGTATCGAATGTCAAGTGTTTCATGGCGTGTCAATAACGACTGTTGTCACCGGTGCGATTGGCCTCTCCAACTATAAATTTGGACGACAGACTACACTCACCTATCCTTACGGCGGGTGGATTGCTACATCCCCATTAGAGATGATTGCTGTCAATAAGGCACGAGAGCTTCACTCCTTGGTACTTTTCGATCTTGACCCAACGGGACAAGGAATCGGTGACCAGAAACCAATGAGTCCTCGTGATGCAAAGCTTTCAATTGAATTAATGTGGACCAAACTTGAAGAGCAGGTCGAGCAATTCACATCGCCTCCTGAATCAGCACATATCGCAGTCCAAGAAGATGCTTTCAAGGCCTTGCTGTCTAAAAACATTGGAACATTACCTGTTATTCTATGCTCTGATATGGGTACGCCTGAACAGAGCATCATCTTCACGACCGTTGACGGCCTTGAAGCACACAAAGGTGGTCGATTGAACTGTCTTGTCATACCTGCAACGACGAGTGAAGTTGAAGAGATCGCCCTACTTCGTTGGAAAAAGGAGTGAGTAGAATGGCAAACTATGTTCTTCTCTTGGTCCGTTCTTGGCTCGTTGAAACCGCTGAGCCGGTTGGCCAAGGTATCGCGCAATCTCTTAACATTGAGAAGTGGTTGATGATGACGAATAAACACCAACAAAACCTGATTGGAGTGGATTGGTCATGAGTTATTTTGTCAGGCTGTTCACAAATCTCAACGAGAACACGATCGTTAATTTTCTAATTCCTCATCTCATCTCCGTCCTGGGGTTTTTGACTGCGGGAATGATGCTCTATCTCGCCGTTTTGATCTATCGAGCCAACCCCGGAAATGCGAAAAATCGATTCCTTTCGTTTCTTCTGGCGTTCGAAGGCATCGGGGCCGGGGCCCTGAATTTTTTTGGAACCTACCCGTTCCCCATCGATTACATTGACAGTCTGTACTCTGTCCGATACGTAAGTGGTTCAACGGGCATGATTCGATTGCTGTTCTACGCAAGCATTGCAGCGTTCTATTTTGACAAGAAATGGATGAAGAGCGTGCGCGCATTGTTTGCATCCAAAATCCTCTGGCTCGCCCCTATCATCGGCTTTGGGTTGTTCGTGGCAACGCTCAGTGCCCTAGGTGGGGAAGTGCAGGCGATGGGCGACATGTACATGCTGGAATGCGACGGTCCGGGCGAAGGCAACAACGAAACATACGGGGGAACCGAATTCATCTTCAACACAACGTGCCCGGCCTCGCTGGAACCCATGTACCCGCTTTCTGCCACCAAAATCGGGGTTGGGCCGCTCCAACCGATTCTTGTGCCGTTGACCGCCTTGTTCCTGCTGGTTTCAACCGTTGCGCTGTACAGAATCGACCCCACCGCTATCAGCGACAGAGCTCAGTT
>CABYOM010000031.1 GCA_902520595.1 uncultured Candidatus Poseidoniales archaeon
AAAAGACCAGGCGAAATTATCTACCTTGTTGGCGAATCTCTGGAAGAACTCGGCGCGTCGGAAATCGCTTTCATGCTCCATGAAGCTGGCCAAGCAGCAGGTATTGGAGGCCAAGTTCCACTACTTCCAAACCCAGAAAGGAATCTTACAACCTATCGTGCCCTTTCTACCGCCATCCAGGCCGGTTTGATTCAAACAGCTCACGATTGCTCAGAAGGAGGCGTTGCTGTTGCTGCTGCAGAAATGTGCATTGGTGGACGCGTTGGTGCAGAAATAGACATTGACGGCACCGGGCATTCTAGTGACTGGTCTCGCCTTTGGGGCGAATCGCTCGGGCGGTTCATTGTTGGCGTTCAGCCAGAGCATGAAGCGGATTTCCTTGAATGGATGGCAGGGCACCCTCTTACGATGCTTGGAATGGTGAACGACACGGAAAAATTGTCCATTTTAGACGGTTATGACGCACTTATTGATCTTGACATCGGCAGAATGGTCAAGGCATGGAAAAACACGCTTGACATGACCGGAGGTGTCGCTTAATGCCGGCTCCAAAAGTCGCCGTATTGTTCGGTTTTGGTATTAATTGTGACCACGAGACAGCAGCAGTATTCAATTTGGTTGGAGGCGATGCTGAACGTATCCACGTCAATCATTTTGTATCTGGCAATCGAGTCCTTGACGACTTCGAAATCCTCGCAGTACCTGGTGGTTTTTCGTTTGGTGACCATCTTGGTAGCGGGCGCTTAATGGGGAATCGGATGCGGTTTGCTTTGCGTGAGCAATTGCACGCTTTTGTCGCAGCAGGAAAACCAATCATTGGAATCTGTAATGGATTTCAAGTTCTCGTTAAAACAGGCTTGCTTCCAGGCCCGGGCACGCAAGACCCACTTCCTGACTTTGTCCAGAGGGCTAGCCTTACGCTCAATGACTCAGGTCGTTATGAAGACAGGTGGGTGACGTTGGAATTCGATGACAAGAGCCCGTGCATTTGGACCAAAGGCATTCAAAGAATCGACTGCCCAGTACGGCATGGCGAAGGAAAATTCGTTATGCCATCATCAACCGATTTCGACGCCCTTGCAGCAAACCATCAGCTTACTGTCCGGTACGTTGATCCAAAATTGCCAATAGGTGAAGGGATATCAGACCAGCCTCTTCCGTTTCCCCTTTCACCGAATGGGAGTATGCGAAACATAGCAGGTATTTGTGATGCGACTGGCCTTGTGTTTGGATTGATGCCCCACCCGGAAGCCGTTTACGCTAAATGGCTTCATCCAGATCATACTCGAAAGACGGCTCCAGGCCCCCTTACTAGCGACACTCTGGGCGAGTGGGAAGGCGAAGGGCTTCAGATGTTCCGAAATGCAGTTCAATACGTCATCTCAAAGCGTTGATACAATGACACAAATGCCACGAATCCAACATATCGACTCGCTTCGTGGAGTTGCCGTATTACTCATGGTCATGGTCCATGCTGCAGCAACCTGGAACCCTTTTAATTCACCAGAACCCAGTATTCTTGCTTATGCTATTTCTGGCCTTGGTGGGCTTGCAGCCCCTCTTTTCGTAACTTTATTCGGGTGGGGGCTACTTCGAAGTAACCTATCTGGGAAGCAGCGAATTTTTCAATCGTTTTTCCTCTTTACGATGCAAATTCTTGTGAATTTAACATCACCACATTTGTTTGAGCCCTTTACGCCAGGTGTCCTTTCTCTCATGGCTTTGCTAACGTTGATTCTACCACCGTTCTCCGATTCCTTCAGAAATCTTGGCCTTCGCCCTCTTATCGGGCTATCTCTTGTTGTAGGCCTCATTCAGTTCAGTTTTCCAGAAGTTCAGGGCACAGGGAGATGGGCCGATAGAGTAGCAGCAGGTTCCGCCTCAACAATTGTTTCAAACCTCTTCGTTTCTGGGACGTATCCTCTTTTCCCGTGGGGATTGTTTGCTATTCTCGGAATAACCATTTCTATGAATGGGGTAAACCGCGGGGCCAACGTACCGTTCACTACTACCATTCGGTATGCAGTTGGTTTTGGTCTGATGTTCTGTATTGTCTCGTTTATTGTATCACAAGCCAACGATGTACTTTGGGCACACCCTACAGCAGACGCTTATCTTACGTTCTTTCCAGCTAATGGCCCCTTTCTAATAGCAGGGGTGACAGGCGTTATGTTGATCTGGTTTATGTTACAGAGTGCTAACCTCACTCTGTTCAATAACGCAGGTAAACTTTCGCTCACCATTTACATCATACATTTTATCCCGTTAACATTGATGCGTAACTTCGAAGCAATCTATGGCTGGGGATTAAACGTCTCTGCACTGGTAGTGCTAACGTATACGCTGATATGGATACCGATATCAGCCCTATGGATAACGTATTACCCAAGGGCCAATATCGAATCTTTAATCAAATCAATTCGTAATTCACTCTTCTGAGGAATCGGACTTGGAGTCCATTGTTGCAGCATACCAAACCATCAATCCGAAGGCGGTCTTGTTGACAACGTCAGCGATGTTGTAGAGGATGTTCAGGTTGTCAGAGGCACCGCTGTCCATTCCGAGGTAGTACCCGAGTGGATAGATTGCCCATCCAAAAGTTAGGATCAGTGCCATTGCCTTGAATGCAAATTGCGTACCTTCGCTGGTTTCGCTGACCTTTTCCTTTGCTTCACCAGCCCAGATTTCGTAGATGATGTAGACCCAAGCGATGACGCCAATGACGAGCATTGGCATCTCAGGAGCCTTTTCGGCTTCACCGAGGAAACCAGCGATGAGCATGACAAGGGATGCGCCCAAGAGTCTCCAGAAGAGAGCTGCTGATGCGACACCAACGGCTGCAAGAATCAAGTAGAACTCAGAAACTTGCAATGGAACGGTAATCAACCAATCGACGTAACGTAGAACGAGAGGGCTTTCACCGGTAGAAACCCAGTGTTCTCTCATGTATGTGTAGTGGTACCATGCAACACCAGTTACCAATGCGGCAACGGTCATTGATGTCTTCCACTTTGCACTAACGTTTTGTCTTTCAAGAATGAAAAAGACAGTTGATGCAAGCATCATTGCAGTAGCGATCCAGAATGATACGGCTACCATATCGGTGACGTCAATGTCGCCACCTTCAGCAGCCGCAGTACCCAGGGTTAGCAACGACAAAGTTCCGATTAAAAGCAGGCTAGATGTTCTTTTGAGATTAGATTTAAACATATTCCTCGTTTGCGGGCTAGACTCCACACTTATAAATGCATGTAATCAACCGTGCCTAAAACCGTCCAGTTTGAGTCCCATTCAGTTCCCCGGATTACCCGTTTGAACAGCCCACATTCGGGCATAGATTTCTTTCATTTCTAGCAATTCTTCATGGGTACCGTCCTCGACGATTGAACCTTGGTCAAGAACTAATATTCTGTCAGCATTACGAACTGTAGATAGACGATGCGCGATGATGACAGCGGTTCTGTCTTTGGAAATTTTGCTTATCGAGCGCTGTAAAGCTGCTTCTGTTTCGTTGTCTACTGCCGACGTTGCTTCGTCAAGAATGAGTAACGGGGCATTCTTAAGAACCGCCCGTGCAATTGCTAAGCGCTGTCTTTGGCCTCCGGAAAGTCTGTGCCCACCTTCCCCAATCATTGTCCCCCATCGTTCAGGTAACTCTTCAACAAAATCTGAAACTTCGGCTAACCCAGCCGCCTCATGAACGGCTTCATCGCTTGCCTTCGGATTTCCATACCGAATGTTTTCAAGAATACTTGTTGGAAAGAGCGTGATATGCTGATCGACCAGCGCCATAGAAGAGCGTAACCGCTCAAGCCGCCATCCCTTCAACGGCTCACCTACCCATTGTACCGTGCCGTTAGTAGGTTCAGCAAATCGTAGCAGTAATCGAATTAACGTTGTTTTTCCCGCACCAGTAGAACCGACTACTCCAACGGTCTCTCCGGAACGTAATTCTAAATTCAATTTTGAGAATACGGGCTCACGGCCCGGGTAGGAGAAGTCTACATCCCTGAAGATGATTGACGAGGATTCGATATCTGCTAGTTCAGGTTCGAAATCTCCCTGTTCCACTTCGGTTGGAGACATGAGTACGTCGAGAACACGTGTCGATGAAGCCATTGCTCGCTGATACAAATCAAACGTTTCTCCAAGACGAGTTAACGGCCATAACAAACGCTGGGTCATGAAGACTAAAACCGAGTATGCGCCAACTGCTAAGGTATTTTCAAGCGTCATCCATCCTCCGAGTAAAAGCGTTGCAGTGAATCCGCACAAGATTGCCATACGAATGAGTGGAGTAAAAGCAGCAGAAAGCCGAATTGCTTCCCGATTTGCTTCGCGATATTCGTCGCTGAGTGCCTCTACTCGCTTCATCTCTCTTTCTTCGGCGGTAAACGACTGAATAGTTGACATCCCGGATAAATCATTTTCAAGTAAGGCATTCATGGCACCTGCGGATTTCCTCACTTCTGCATAGCGAGGCTCAAGGCTGCGTTGGTATCGAAATGATCCCCATACGATTACGGGGATCGGCAGGACAGCAAACAGTGCTACTTTCCACGAGATGAGTAAAAAAACGCCACCGACCACAAGAACGGTTGTACTCACTTGAAGCAAATCGTTTGCGCCCTTGTCCAAGAACCGTTCAAGTTGATTGATATCATCATTAAGAATGGCCAAAATATCGCCTTTCTGTCGCTCATCAAACCACCCCATCCCTTGTTTTTGAACATGATTGAAAGTATCGAGCCGCAAATCATGCTGAACGGTTTGAGCCAGATTCCTCCATAATACACCGTAAAAGTACTCGAATAGAGACTCCAGCCCCCATATGGCAAAGGTGAGTACCGAGATGAAGACCAATTGGTGCCAAGGGTCAATCAGTCCGAATGATGCAAGAAATGAGTCCTCCTTCAAAACAACAACATCAACGGCAAGGCCAATTAACAACGGCGGGGCTAAATCCCAAATTTTGTTGGTAATAGAACAAACAGACGCAAGTCGTATTGTGCTTCGGTGAGAACTCATGTAGGTGAGTAGGCGTTTGAAAGGCCCAACATCCGACATATCTCTACCACTGTGAGGAAGTATGAGAACCCTATGTTTGTACATTTCGAATCGCTTACCGGCGCAACGCCTATGCTGTGTCCCTCAAACGGCGATACGGGGATGACATGCGAAGAGCCGACTCTACCACATTGCAGTACGTGACATCAAGTAGTCCAACAACTCGTCATATTACACTCATTGATCCAGCAAAACAAGACCCGAATACTGCAGCTAACAGAGCCATGGTTGCTGTTGAATGCGGTAGCAGCATGATTTTTGTCGGCGGCTCAACAGATACTCCAGATGAAATTGTCCATGCAACATGTAAGGCGATTCAAGAAGCGTTCGAGCTAAGGGCATTTGCCTCAAGCCAAGATCCAGATTCCGAGGAAGAACAGTGGCACATTCCCGTCGTACTGTTTCCAGGAGGCGCTCATGCCCTCTCTCCTGCTGCAGACGCCATCACTTTCATGATGCTGATGAATTCTACTATTCGCCGATTTTTAGTTGGAGAACAAATTCGTGGAGCGCCGTACCTTGAAAAGTTTGGAGTTGAGGCGCTTCCCACTGGATACCTTGTTTGTGCACCTGGCGGCCGTGTTGGCGAAGTTGGGCAGGCCGAATTGATTCAACCCGACCAAACCGAACACGTCTATTCATACGCACTTGCCGCCAAAATGTTCGGATTCAAAATCCTCTATCTTGAAGCAGGCAGTGGCGCAGAAAGACAGGTCCATCCACGGTTAATTGAAACCGCTCGCTCTGTTGACAATCTCACCTTACTCGTTGGCGGCGGCATCCGAACTCCTGAGCAAGCGGTCTTGGCGGCAAAAGCCGGAGCGGACTGGGTTGTAACGGGTACACTCACCGAAGATGCTGCTGATTTAGAGGAACTTCGAACCCGTATTTCCGGTATCGTGACCGCTTTAGAGAGTTAAACAGCTAATAACGCGACCGCAATGAATTGGGCAAGACCTAGACAATTAACAGTGCAAGAATCGAGTCGCTAGTGCGAACTCACTCATCTCAATCTTCGTCCTCAAAGACAACTGGATCGCCCGAGCCGCCTGGAGACGGAGGCCTTGCCTCATCGACATCAACGCCTTGCTCGATTTCACTTTCGCTAACGTCCAGCTCAACTCGACCACCTTCTGCTAAAGTGGCCATATCTTCTGTATCCGGCGTTGAAAGGGTACGCTCAACATCAGGAGCATTACTGTATGCGTCGCGCTTGGCTTCTCTCGCATCATGAGTCCTCACCAGTGAAAGGGAATCTGCAAAGACGCGTCCAACGACCTCGCGAGTTCGTTCACCGCGTCGAACAGAATCAAGTTCATGCACCATTGTTTCACGCTGACCTTCAATTTCACGGAGCTCAGCGGTTCTGTCTTGAAGTGCAGATTCCATATCTGTGAGCGTGAGGGTAATTTGCTGAATTCGCTCATCACGTTCGAAGACATCATTGTGTAGGCGGCGCTCACGTCGTCGCAGTGAGTCGTATTCCCTGTTTCGTTCTAACAAACGGCGCTTGAGCTCATCGATTTGTTCGACTAGGTAGTCGTGTTCTGCTGAAACAGAGCGCGGTCCTTGCATGACACGCTCGAGTTGTTCTTCGAGTTCACCAAGTCGGCCATCTCGGGCATCGAGTAAACCGCGTAATCGGTCAGCGATATCTCGAAGTCGTTGACGCTCTTCTTCAAGCGCTTTATTTGCGGCTTGTTCCGCCTCGTTTTGTGCCACTACAGTATCCAGTTGAGATTTCAAACTTCTAACTTCTTCAGCAGTTACTGAGGTTAAGCCGGCGTCTGCTGCCCGTTCAAGCGCTTCAACCATTTGTCCAATACGCCCTTCCATTTCGCCAATAACTTCGTCTTGTTGAGTTGTCAAAGTCCGTAATTGGTCGACTTCAGTTGCCATGGACTCTCTTTGTTCATGCGAGAGGGATGATTGTTGAGATGCAAGTTCTTCGCGAATATCCGCCAAAACCCTCTCGAGGTGAACAACTTTTGCTTCACTCTCTTGCAGCGAAGCATCCGTTTCCGCAAGCCGAGCAACTTCTGGTGCCACCATATCTTCTCGTTCCGCTAAATCTAACTCTAATACCCGAAGTCTTTGCTTTACAGAGACCATTTCTTCATTCCGCGCAGCGAGTTCATTCCATGCAATGAGAACTTCTTCGACCAATTGGTCGACAGGATAGCCTTTGAGCATCCCCTCAAGGGCAGCTCGTTCATCACCGGTAGCGTCACGGATTCGGTTAATGCCAGTTGTTCCGGTCGAGTCGATTGTCATACAAGCGGCTATCGCCGCCCAACTGCACTTGAACTTTCGCCATCAAAACAAGCCTAAGAAGGCTGGTTTTCCACCCTTTTACTTTGAGCCACAATCAGTTGATTGCAGTAAACATGTCGTCAGGCATTTCACCAGCGAGTTGAAGTGCGCCCGTTGCAACAGCGTTGATTGGATCATCAACACACCAAACATTGACATCGCCAATGTCTGATATTTCATCAGCCATACGTGCAGCAATTCCTTCGATGAGGGAGCCTCCACCAGAGAGGATGATGTTGTTTCGTAGAACAGGTTGGTATTCAGGGTCTGCACCAGCAACAATTCGCTTGATTGCGTTTCCGATTTTAGGAATAATCATTTCACAGGCTTGGTTGACAAGGTCACCGATGTCTACAACCTGCTTCTTTCCTTCAACGGAAAGTTCAACCATTGCTTCACGGTCATCGCCGCCGACGTAGGAGACTTCTTCTTTCCACTTGCGAACCATGTCCTTTGTGACTTGAGCGCCGGTATACTTCTTTCGAATAAGCTCCATGAGTTCGTTGTCCAACCAGTCACCTGCTTCTTCGATGGTGACTTGGTCCTCATCGGTAGGGAATGTTCCGTAAATTCGGGCTATGTCGGTTGTTCCAGCGCCGATATCAACAACGATCGAACTGGCGATTTCACCAATTCCAAAAGCCGTAGCGAAAGGTTCTGTTACGACCATGATGGCGTTAACTTGACCTCGTAGAGTTGCAACGAGATTGGATTTGTCGGTAAAGGAAACGTGGCTTGGAGAGCAGATGACACCAAACACTTCATCAAATTCTTCAGGGTCGACTGTTTCCAAAAGGTGAGAGACAAATGCCTTGGCTGCTGCCAAATTTGCTTCATCATCTTGAGCAACACCAGCCGCCATAGGGCGGTAAAGGTTGCATGCGAGTTTGTTCTTGAGCGCATCGCCTCCGAACAGGACATCCCGTCCAAGGAAATTTCGTGCTACTGGGTCTTTTGGTCGTCCGACAACAGTCTCGATTGTATGGCTGATGCCAGCGCTCGATGCAATAGTCGATTGGTAGGTCCCTAAGTCAATTCCAACATATAAACGGTCACTCATATTCTTCACCCTCCGCGTTGCGGTTATCACGCCGAGGATGCCACCACCCTTCAAGGTTCACCCTTACCATGATTGCAAACTTCTGTTGAATCGGTTTACATTTTGCTTCGCTGTCACTCGTTTTCATCTGTCGATGAGCGTGATGCCCTCACTGCCTCGTGTTCAAAAGCCGGCCGGACATTTTCTTGGTCCTTTTTCTCACGAATATTCCAACTGAGTTGATACATCAAGACAAACCCAGCAAGGATGCCGAGCACGCCCCACAAGAAGGCCCGATTTTGAGAGACAACCCCCTCATTTGCAGAAGGCAATGCATCATCTACTTCGAGGAGTGGGTTTTTCCAGTTACTGGAAAACACAGCATCGTCTCTTAGTAAGACAACGTCTCTTTTACCCTCTGGAGAACTGTTTCTACTCTGCGCATGGATTTCAATTTGTAACTCCTGGTCACTTATATCCCACACAGGTAGGTCGTTTGGAATGATCCAAGAGCATGAATAAGTCCCATTCCCTACATTTTGTTTCAAGCATGATGCGATTGAATACGACCCTCCGGTGCTTGTAGCGTTCAGAACGTGAATTGAGGCTCCAGTATCGAACAAGTCTGCATCCTCATCAACCACACTCCACTCGACGAGTAAGACATCGTACCACTCACCACCGTCTTCAGGAGAGAGTGTGAAATCAATGATTGGAAGTGAATCGACCGGCCTACATCCGAGTGAATCTACGGGCCAGAAAATACTCACAACCGATGTTAAACAAACATCGATGTTATCGTATACTCCATCAGCGTCAGAATCATCAATACATCCATCAGAATCTCTATCGAAATGCGTGGCGTTTTCCAGAGGGCAAACATCGATGTTGTCACCGACCAGGTCACCGTCAGCATCATCGATACATCCGTCCTCATTGATATCCCAGCCTGAAGCATTTTGATTTGGGCATCCATCCACTCTATTCGCAACGCCATCACCGTCCCCGTCTTCCCATGAATTTGAATCCCGTTTGACTCCATCTACGGCCAAGGCAAAACCGATCTGGTTTCCATCAATTCCAATTGAATTGTTTTGATTTCCAGGTGAAACATAGCGTGCACGGACTTCGACTTCGACCCATTCAACGCCACTAAGGTCCTCCTCTGACAGTGAAACAGCAACCGTTGTTTCGTTTGTCATCGGGAATGCCGAGTGGTTTGTAAAGTCTGCAATCTGCTGGTCATAAAGCGTAGAGTATCCATCATTTTGGAACGAATTTGCGAGTGCAATCCGCCCATCAGAAAGCCGAACGACGAGCTGCAAATCGTCGACCAAATACGGCTCTGGTGCAGCATTCCAAGCCAAACGAGCGTCAAAATCCCCTTCGTGGAGGTCAAAACGTTCAACCCAAATTTCGCCGGTTTTTAGGAAAGGACCTACTGCATCCGAACCATTCCATGGCGTTTCAATCAGGTTCTCAAGCGCCTCAAGGTTTCCCTGCCTTTGCTGCAACCAGGATTGAGGGGTTTGGCTTACAAGCCGGTAAGAATCGTGTATCCATACATTCCCGAGAGGAGAAACGTCGCCGAGGTGCAAATTCTGCTCAATGGCATTGAAGTCGACCAGTGCAGAGAGATTTAATTGTCCCCAACCATCGTAAGTATTCTGCAAATCATATCCACCTGCCCCTCCATTTCGAACATCTTGAGGCAGCGGAGTTACAGCAAGCGACATCAGCGCTCTAAGTAATGCACCTGAAGGAGAAAAACCTTCTGCAAGACTGAGATTATTCGTCAAATTTTTATCAGCATTGACCCAATCTTGGCGCACGGTGTTTAACGGGACACTTGTCCTGTTTTCCTTGCCTGAGATCCACCCTTGTTCAACCATCTGTTGGAGAAGGGCTGCTACACTTGCGGCAGCAGGTGTCGCCATACTTGTCCCGCTTGATGAACGCAAAGCGTCATTGTAAGAATCATCAACACCATCGGCACGTGCAGACTGAACCGAAGTACCTACTGCCAACGCAAAGATGCCATTCGTGCCTAATTCCGTTGGGCCAATAGAAGAAGCACTCCAACGGTCTGAAGATTCAGATTTTTCCGAAGCCCCTACTGCAACGACATTCCTTCCATTTGCAGGCTCAAGTAACTGCCCTCCATTATTGCCGGGTGCGATAAACGAGAGCGACCAAGGCATCTCAGCAGCCCATGCATCAAAATCACCCGTGCGTGCAGTGTATGCAGTTGTAGCGTCCCCCCATGAGTTTGAATGAACTGTAGCACCGTTCAATCCGGCTTCGACGAGTAAAGCATCGACATCGGGAGGCACCCACCCTTCATCAGAGACGATGTCTTGGAAGATGAGTTTTGATGCATATGCGAGTGAAGATCCGTTTTTTGGAACTGAACTATTTCGCATGTCATACACGTTATAGCACGACAATGTCCCAGCGACATGTGTTCCATGGCGGTAATCGGAATGACCAGGCGTGTCTGACGTGTCTATGGAATGGTTTAACAGCAAAATTTTGCGATGGCCTTCACCAGGAGCCCCTATGCCGTCACTCATGTTTTCACCTTCAGAACCAAACTCGCCTGCAGCGGTAGCATTTCGAAAACAAGCATGGTCAGCGTCGAGTCCAGAATCAGCAACAGCTATGACAATTCCATTCCCGTTCACTCCAAGATTCCAAGCCGGATCCCCGGTCGTGTACCCGTGCTGCAGGAGAGAACTTACCTGTTCGTTTCGTGCATGTGTTTCTAAAACAGGCTCAACCCATAGCAGACCATCAATTGACGACAATGCAGACAAATCATGGCTCCATTCAACAATTTCAACATGGGGGAGAACAGAGTTATAGCGCTCGAAATTTGGCTCAATGTCTATTCCATATTGTGTAAACATCGATACGATTTGACTGACCGCATAAGCGGGCAGCCTTGGCTCGAACACCAACCGAAGGTGTTGATGTTGTTCAAACTGCATCATATCTCCCTTGAATTGTACTTGCGGGGCTGTTTTTTGTGAAAAGTCAGTTAACTTCACCGCATCATGAGATTTCCACGTTAGCACTTCCGCAGGACTGAGCATTCTCAACGGCGTGTACCCTAACTCTGCAAGGGCACCCCACTCCTCTTGAGACCAAAACCCATCATCTTTGACAAGAACAAGCTCGTTCCCGTTGAAATTCTCTGGGGTAAAAGAGGGACTAAGGCCTTGCGCAATTGGCAGCAGCAACAACAACGTGACAATGAACGCAGGTCGCATGAATCCCGTTGAATCGTCAAACTTTGTCAATCTCGCGGTCTTATCTTACAGAAAATGCGCGACGGCGCGTTTAAGTCGGGTTTGCGAGTCGCCAGTTCGATGAAGGCCTATCGTATAACAGGAATCGCCCCATTTGGCAGCATGCGTCAAGCATTTTCCATTGACCTCCCAGCATCTGATGCAGGCGATGCAGAACACAGAGCGTATTCGATTATGGGCTCTCGTCACAAAGCAAACCGCCGTTCAATCGATATCGCATCGGTCGAAGAAATCGACCCGAGAACTTCTACAGACCCCCGCATTACCGATCATTTCCGTGAAGAAATAGCAGCAGCAGGCGGCCCGATTTCTCCACCTCAGGAAGAAGAGTAAGTCCTCGCGGGCTTCTTCAATGACAACCACTTCGGACTACGTGAGCCGCATGGTTGACCGAAGCGAATTACAAAAAATGGCACGCACTATTGATGCGCATCGCCAACAATTGGATACGCTTCACGCAAGAGTTCAACAGGTCTCAACCATTCTTGAGGAGCATGACATTACCTCTTCAATCCTTGAACAACTAATCAAATCAATTTCTACCGGCAGAGCCGGTGCACGTCTCTCAATTGGATCTGGAGTCACGCTCAATTATATCCATGAAGGTGAAACAGAAGGAACTGCAATGGTTGATATTGGAAGTGGGGTTTTCGGAGAAAAACCTTGGTCAGAGGCCCATTCCTTAACGGCCGAACGTCAGCAAGGGATTGTTTTACTCCACAAAGAACTCACCGAACAATCAAAACAGTTAGAAGAAAAAATTACTGAATTGGCCCAAGAATTCAATGCAGCAGCGGAACAGCTTCAACCGGCTCAGTCTGCTGAAGCCAATGCATCAGCAACAGAGGAATCGAAGCCACAATCACAACCTGAAGAGAAATCGCCTCGCCGACAGCAAAGGCGCGGTAGCCGCTTTGGTAACGAGCTTACACTGGATGACTGAGGGATTGTATGGGACTTTTTGATCGCTTCCGTAAACGGGTGACTGAGGTTGCTTCCGAAGTTAATACGGATGAACTTTCAGCTGAAGCAGAATCCCAAGAGGCCCAAGATGCCTTGAATACTGCTGCAAATGCCCCGCAACCCCCAAAAATTGTGAAGCAAACCGTTCAATCTACTGAGCACGAACTCGAGGCAACCATCCCATCGGCTGAAGATGACTGGGAAGACCTTGACGAACTCGATGCTACACAAAGTGCGGGTAACGGGGACGATGAATGGGATGATTTTGACGATGAGGAAGAGGTCGCTTTGCCCATTGAACTTTCCCGCAAGGAAAGGAAACGTGTTGAAAAAGCACGCCGAACGGATGAAAAACGCCTCTTGAAAAAACAGAAGGAAATGAAAAAACGTGGCGCTGTTGATGTTGCGAGACCGAAAGGCTCCAACGTAGATCTCTCAATGATGCGAACCACGACTGGTCGACAATTAGTCAGCGTACACAATACTCCAAAAGGCTCTGTTAAAAAGGCTGAAATTGAAACCGAGGCCGGTACCAAAGTGGACGTTGACCTTGGAGGGGGAGTCGTATCAGAAGGGGGGCGCGTCATCAAAGCCGGTGCCGTACTTGACAATCTGCTTGAAGAACTTGAATGGGTTTTACTCGAATCTGATATCTCAAGTGACGCAGTCACTGCCGTAATCGACGCTCTCCGTACAAATTTAGTGGGCGCTCGTTTACGCCGAGGTGCGGACTTGGCTAAAGTCCTTGAAGCCGCACTCAAGCGCGCTTTGAGAAATATTCTTGCTGCGGGATACTGGGATTTTGATGCGAGTGTTCAGTCTTTTATCGATGCGGGCGATACCCCAGTCGTCGTTATGCTCGTAGGCGTAAACGGCACTGGTAAAACGACGACTGCTGCCAAAATCGCCCAACGTCTTCTCGACCAAGGCATATCTGTTGTTGCAGCGGCCGGGGACACATTCCGTGCAGGCGCAATCCAGCAATTGGAGAGCCATTGTGAAAATCTCGGGATCCGTTGTATTTCAAGTCAAAGAGGCGGAGATACCGCAGCAATTGCACGCGACGCCATCGAATCTGCGAAAGCCAAAAACATCGATGTTGTCTTGGTTGATACCGCGGGTAGAATGCAAAACAAAGTTAATCTCATGAACGAACTCAACAAGGTAAGCAGAGTTGCAGACCCGCACCTTACCTTGTTTGTCGGTGATTCTTTAGCAGGTAACGACGCTGTCGAGCAAGCGAGAATGTTCCAAGAAATCATGAAATTCGACGGTGCAGTTCTAACTAAAATCGATACCGATGCCAAAGGCGGCGCCGGGCTCTCGATTGCATTTGCAACCGGTCGGCCGATTGTCTTCGCTGGTGTTGGCCAAGGTTACCATGATTTGAAGCAGTTTGACCCGGATTGGTTGCTCGAACAAATGTTTGATTGATTTTGAGCGATGAGGACTTAGACCCTTAACTCTTCGGAGTGTTATGGCGGGCACGTTTAAGGATGAAGAAACAGAACAATTTTTCCAACTCGTCCACATGTTTCAGCGTTCAGCTTTGCTGCATATGGGGCTGTTACCTGACCAAGAAGGAAACATGATGTATAACCTGGGTGAAGCCAAGGCAGCCATCGACTTATTGCGCATGCTACAAGGCAAGACAAAGGGAAATCTGAGCGACCACGAAGAGAGGATGATGAAAGGAATCGTAAGTGAGCTGCAGTTGCAATTCCTCAAAACCCCTTCTCGTCGCCGAGAAGCAGAAAGCGATGCGGCACAATCTGAAACGATTCGCGAAGCGTTCGAAAATCCTCAAAGCGGACCTGTCGAAGACCTCAGCACAAGCGAAGACAGCGAAGAATGACCTTTCTTGTGCGGTTAATTGATGTGTGATGGCTATTTCAGAGAGATGATTCACATGGCTTATGTCACCCCGACATCAGAAGAAACCGCCCCAACGGTTCTCATTGTGGACAATAATCCAATGTCGCTGATGCGACTTCGTGAAGTTTTCAAAGTTCGAGAATTTAACGTTGAAATTTGTGAGGATGGTGACCAAGCGGTTGACGAATACATCAGGCTTGACCCAGAATTAGTTGTCATCGCCCTTGATCTACCGACTCTTGATGGCCATATTGCCGCTTTGGAAATGCGAGAGCATGGTGGAGAAAGCCGTATTGTGTTCATCGCCGCCCGTCGCCTTGCACAATTAGCGGAAGATGCAAGCCATTCTGCTGGTGCAGTTGCGTGGCTTGAGAAACCAATATCATCAGCAGCCGTGGAAGAGCACTGGGAACAAATACTCGGCCCGATCCCTGACGCACCCGGACTTGAGGACCTCGACCAACTTTATCCAGAAGACCGAGTAAAGCCTGAGGCTGATGAAGGACTCATGCCATTGCCCCCGCTTCCAGGGATGCCAGCGCTGCCTTTGCCCGGGGCTATTTTAGAACCTCTTCCAGACGTAATTGTCCCCGTAATATCTGAAACCGAACCTAAGCCAAAACGGCGCGTTTTCAAACTGCTTGTTGTTGGCATTCTTGCAGGTATTGGTTACCTAGCCTACGCCTATTTTTCCGGAGTTGTACCGTTTTCTTGAGGGTGCTGAGCCGGCATAACCATGACGTTAGCGTTCTCCGTGACGATTGTTCCAGTAGGTAAACCTGTCATTTGATTGATGACGATGCCGTCTTCCTCGAGCAGGGTTGAATCGTTTTGCATAATTCGGAAATCGAGAGATGATGCTTTTTTTCCTGCACTCCGAAGAATCCAAAGTGGCACTATAGATAATCCAACAGCGATAAACCAAAGAACAACTCGTAACATTTTATCACTCTATTCGGGACGTTCATTGAATGCATCCCACGAGGCTTTAGCATACGCTTTTGCTTGGTGAGCAGGGTTGTCGGCCTTGTGAATTCCAGAACCCACGATGATGCAATCTGAACCAGCAAGAACCGCTTCTCGCGGGTCGCCGTATCGCTGCCCCATCTCGCCATCGCCAACTTTGAGATTGACACCCGGCGTCCAAATCAATTTTCCATCACCTACTGAATCCCGTAGAAGTTTCAATTCCGTTGGCCTTGAACCGTTTCCGATGAATCCAAAAACACCTGGGTGCTCTTTTCCTAGTGCTACAACCTGGTCTGTGTAATTGTGATTAAGCAGGTTTCCTCTGCTGGACATTTGAGCCAAAAGAAGAACCCCTCCATTTCGTCCTACATCCGTCCATCCGGCTTGCAAACCGTCAACGATATCAGGGCCTGAAATCAGGTGTGCAGTAACTAAATCTGCCCATGATCGGATGTCATAAATTCCCGACATTTGTTTGCGGCTGATGCCGCCAATGTCGGCGAATTTTCTGTCTTCAAAGATAAGTAAGTCAGCATCTGATGCTTTCGAGCAGAAGGCATTCCAAGCTTCAGGAGTCCAATCGTCAACCAAGTCAACGTGTGTTTTGAGCGCCGCCAGGTATGGGCCAACTTCGTCAATTAATTGATTCAATTCGGCCATAGATGAACGATCTGCAGCAAGACAAACAAGGCTTTGTTTTCTGCATGCAACTTCCATGTAGGTGCGTGCCATTGGCAGAAGGCTCTCAGTCCAACGACGGCCCCATGCTTCGACTGCCTGCATGATTGTCCCAATGCGTCTTGTCACTCATACCTTGCGGCCTAATTCGAAGAGCGAAGCAATGGAATCTGCAAAGGTATCGTCGCTGGCGTGGAGTTGTATTCCAAGTTCTTTTTCCATTTCCCCGATGTCATATCCGACACTTCGCCCTAGAGATGAACGTACTTGTTTCACCGAGAGTTTTGGGTGAAAGACTGCCATGAGCATGGCGAGTGAGGACGGTAAACGAAACATAGCCCATTTCTTATCAGGCAACACCTTTCGTAACTGAGCACCAATATCTTTCATCCATTTCCCCTCTTTATGGAGGATGTGACGGGCACCATCCGGACCAGAATCAAGAGCGGCAATGTGGGCTTTTGCGACATCTCGAACATCAACATAATTCAAATGCGTGTGCAGGACAAAAGGCAGACGCCCAGTGAAATGTTTGAGATATGCCATCGAACCTCGAGTATGCCGTTTGTGGAAGACAGGCCCGAATACAATCGAAGGATGAATAGTAACAAGCCTCGGTTTCGAATTTTCATCATGCCCCTCAACAAAAGCCCTCATTCTTCGTTCGGCTTCAGCTTTGGCAAATCCATATGGATTCACATCCGGCGTTTCGTCATCGCACCAGTCAGATGAAGAAAAGGTATGGCCGTTTGGATACTTGGTGTGTCGGATTGCGGCGACAGAGGAAGTGTGGATAATGGTTTGAACAGACCCCGCTTTTTTGATTGCAGCACAGAGATTTTCAGTCCCGATGACCGATGGATTAACGACCTCCAGAAGTGGATTCTTGACCCCAACCATGAGCGCAGCAGCGCAGTGTATGACAACAGTGCATCCTTGAACGGCCTCCACTACAGACTCGGGCTTGAGTAAATCCATCTTGACGATCTCTAAAGAAGCACCCTTGTTTTTTGAAAAAGCATTCAGGAATCGAGCATTTTCAGGGTTTCGCACGGTTGCTCGTACACTCAGTCCTTCTGTTAGCAACTGTTGAACAACATGAGCTCCGATGAAACCAGCAGCCCCAGTCACCAAAACAGTCATGATGGCCCGTAAGGTCACACCTTCTTGAGGTATCTTCACCAAACATCACATTCATGGCAATCTCTTGAATACCTCCGTAACCTAGGCAAGGCGTGTCAGATGTAGGTCAACCACTGGAGTATTACATACGGGTGTTTGGTAATTTTGAGTTCTCCGTGGCCGGCATCTTCGCACTTAACCATGCCGTAGCTATCATCGGTGCCATTACCGGGCTATTTGTCGCCGGGCTCGCCATCTTCATCTTTAGGTCTGGAAGCAAAGACCTCAAGAACCAAGCCATTGGGATGATCTTGCTGATTGAAGGCTTCATGGCTTTCACCCTCGGCTTTTTCTGGATCTATCCTTTCTCCCTTGAAACCCTTCAATCCGTTGTTTGGATGCGAGCCGCAGCGGGCGTCACCGGACTCACGAGGATGATGATGATGGTTGCCCTGATGTCCTTTTTCATTGAAGCAGAGTGGGCGAAACGGGTTCGACATG
>CABYOM010000032.1 GCA_902520595.1 uncultured Candidatus Poseidoniales archaeon
TATTGAATCTAAAATTCAGGGTGCTATGGGCACGGGTACCTATGACTGGGTTGACCGACGAGTGTTTGACCAAGTCTTCGACCGAATGACGCTGATGTCCTTGTATAAATTGATGAAAGGTGGAACCATTGATACCCTTGACTTCCCGATAGCTCGTGGTAAAGAAGCGCACGTTTTTCATGCAACTGATATCGATGGCAAGACCGTAGCAGTCAAAATTTTCCACACTTCGAATGCTGTTTTCAAAAACCTGATTCAATACATCGAAGGTGACCGAAGGTTTGGAGGATTGCGGCGTCGACATCGCGACCTTGTTGACATTTGGGTTCGTAAAGAACACCGCAATCTCTCAAGATTATCACGTTGGGGATTGAATGTTCCAAAACCTCTTGGAATTCATAAGAATGTCCTGGTAATGGAATATCTTGGAACCGAAATCTCTGCATCACCGAAACTCCGTGAAGTACATGTTGAGAACCCAGAGGTGGTTTATGATGAACTCCTCGAGTTTTTAGCCGTATGTTGGCAAAAAGCAAACCTTGTGCACGGTGATTTTTCACCGTATAATATTCTCTGGCATAACGACGGTCCTGTGGTTATTGACGTCGGGCAAGCCGTTATTCAAACACATCCAAAATCTCAAGAATTTTTAGTCCGAGACGTGACTCGTTTGGTCGAATGGGCAACCAAAAATGGTGTCAATACTACGCTCGCTGAAGCAATGTATGAAGTCCTCAATATGAACTTGGACCATGTAGAAACCGTTGCATTTTCAGAAGAAGAATAGTTATTCTTCTCCCCAACTGACTTCTTCATCTTCTGCAAGCTCCATCATCGCTGCAACCGCCTCATCATTAGCGGGGTCAACTTGAGATGCCTTCATTCGACGAGAACGACGTTCAGAAAGGTCTGAAAGTCCTGGAACCAATTCTTCGAACCCTGTTTGAGGCACAGCCATTTCATCGCGTATTTCGATGGTTTCTAATTGGCGGTTTGAGAGTCGAGATCGTTTTCGGTCACGCTCAAGGAAATTGAGAACAGTTCCATGTTCAGCACCACCAGCAATCATTTCAACGGCCTGTCGTGCAGCTGCTAATCCTTCTTCTTCACCGACCAGGACCACAGTTGAATTGTAAATTGAAATCTGCGTGTCGGTAAGTCCTTCAATCAACTTCCGGATTTTACCGTCACTTCCGATAATCCGTCCCCGAATACGGCGCTGCTGATTCGACCTCTTTCCAACGAATTTCCGAATGTCAACTAACTCAAAGAAGTTGTAATCATCGAGTAATCGGATTGCAGATTTAGGTGCCATTCCTCGTCCGATTGCTTTAATCACGTCAGGCAGTTTCATTGCTTTGACGGGGTCATAAGTTCCCGGTTCTCCCCAAACGACTTCCACATCTCCAGTATCTGAATCAATATTGAGTTCTTTACAGCCTGAAGCGAATCTTAATGATTTTGCGGTCGCACCTTTCGCTCCAATGAGAACCGCAATTCGGTTCATAGGTACACGTGGTAGCGGTTGCCGCATGGCTGTTCCTGTGGCCGGTCTCTTTTCAATCTCTTGTTCTGCGTTGAAGAAGAGCTAGCGCAAACCCCGTGAGAAGGATGAGAATAAGCGAGGGAGCAAATGAGGGGACCAATCCAGGCGAGCCTATTCCAGCACCGGTTACGACCATATGGTTGTAATTATTCCCTTCATCGTACTCGTCGATGACATTGACATAATCGATGACTAATCGTAAATCAAATTGTCCAGTTTGTGGCACCGTATAATTCCAAATCAACTCCTCTTGAGCATCTGATAACGCACCAGAATCCAAAGTTCTAGATTCCATAACAGTCCAACTCACTGATGATGTTCGGTCGGCAGGGGCTGACTCTAATCGGACAACAACGCTACCGCCATAATTCTGATTTGCTTCAAGCAGGCTGGTAATCGTTACAACTCCAGCAGTCTCACCAGGTCGCACAATCAGGCGGTCAAGATTCGTTTGTGTTGCATTCCAATACAAATCAAGACCGGGCAGTATTTGATACGAACTCGGACTGGAGGTATACTCATTTCCAGCATTATCGACGACGACTGCTCTGAACATCAAATATTGCCGAGATTTCGTTGCCCAACTTGCTAAACCAACACTCCCCGACAAACCTGACGAACTCAGTTGCATCCAATTCGAAGAGAGGTCTGGTGACTGTCCAACGCCGTTGGAATCAAAACCAAATTGGATATATGAATTTGCGGTATCGATTCCTGAACCATCATCAATGGCACTAAAACTTACATTTGCTGGTAGTATACGACTTGTTGTCAATTCATCAACCGTCCAACCAATCGCTTCTGGAATCGTTTCATCGACTTGAACCGTCACCTGTATGGTCGCTCCCGTATTTCCTACTCGGTCAACTGAACGAAATGAAATCGTGTGAATTCCCTCTTCGAGGTTGAGTATTAAAGAATCTGAGGATGTTGAAATCCAAACAGTGCCATCAAGGGAATATTCGGTGGTTGAGACACCACTTCCTTGGCCGTCATCAGCGTTGTTGATGAGGCCACTCAAGGTTACTTCAGATGATTTTTGCCAAGTAGAACCATCCCCAACAGTCACGCCGGAAAGCGTAGGCCCAGTGCGATCAATTCCAATGAAGAGGGTCTGTGAAGCCGACAGACTTGAACTGTCATACACCGTAATTCGAGAGTTCCATGTTCCCTCAGACATTGCTCCACTGCTCCAATCCCAGCCGTAAGAAAGACTGCTTGGACCGTCATTCGATGGTGCTCCTGGTCCCGGTACGTTGGTAATGGATGCATGGCTGAGATCATCATCACTCGCGCCCCAACGGTATGCCAGTGTTCCGTCTGTCTCTATGTCAAACCACGCTCTGTCGCTTGCAGAGCTTCCCGAACCAACCGCTGCATTGAGCGCAGTGAAAATTGTAATGACAGGAACTTGGTTCACGATATTGAAGGTTCCAGATGAAGCAACAACTGATTCATTCACATCGTCGTCCCATGCTGTTGCTCGTAGAGTGTAGGAGTCGTTACTGTATTCAGTGGAATCAAAATACGTTATCCAAGGAGCAGATGTGATGTTTTTCACCGTAGTCCAAGCATTTCCATCGCTTGAGATTTCAAGAAGCAAGGATGAAACGTTTGCATCTCCAGTCATACCGAAAGTAAGGCTGTGAAGTCCAGTGATGTCTTCATCTGAATCCGGTCCATTGGTGAAGGAAAGTACGAGATTCGAAGAGGAGAAGGCGACCAGTTCGATATCATCTAACGGCCTTTCAACCAGTGGTGAAGAACTCAAACCCAGCAGAAGAACGACGAGAAGAATACTCGACCACCTCTTGCCCATGAACTCATGACGGGTGCGGTTATCCTTCAATGCTCCCCTTCATCTCTATCTTTTCATTGAATATTTGTGAGAACTCTTTTAATTTCAAGTCCGGCAAAATGTTCCTTTGGAAGGTATCAAAACATCTCCTTGAGGCCAATAATTCATGACATGTGGAGATGGGTTCAAGTGCTTCACAAGATGTCGATTACCTACATGGCGAGCGCGTGGAAGCCGACAATTGTGATTCTTCTCCTCTGTATCGCAGCGGTACCAATGACAAATTCCGCTGAAGAGAGTGGTTCAATTCAAGCCTCTGAGAGCACAGTTGCTCTTCAACCGTCGAATCCTGAGGCTGGAGGATCCGTCACCATCAACCTTCAGTTATACAACAGCGCTACCAGCGACGCCATCGATGTCGAATACGGTTTCTACAGAGATGGAATAGGACCAAACAAATTACTTGAATCTTCAACCGTTGATATTTTTGCAGGTGAAACCGCTGAAGTTTCGACTGTTTGGCAAGGTCTTGTCGAAGGGGACCATGAAGTCCACATTACCTTTGAATATCCTCGTGACTCAGGAAATGAAGCACAATTTTATGTTGAGTTTACTGTCACTGGATTACCAAATTTGAAAGTTACCGAAACCCATCTCTCACCTTCATCAGGTATCCATTCAGGTGATACAGTCAATCTTTCATCCTTAGTTCGAAATCTCGGAAGTGAGCCAGCAGATGCGAGTATACTGCACATCGACCTTCCAGGTTCCAGTGATCTCGACATCTCCACTCCTCCTATTGCCGCAGGTTCCTCCCAATGGGTGAATACGACATTTGTCGCGCCTGCTAGCGGTTCACACTCGTTAATGATTACACCCGATTATCAAGATGCAGTTCGCGAATCTTCTGAAATGAACAAAATAGTAGAAGTGCCATTTGTCGTCGATACACGAATGGATGTTTTTCACGTTGGAGAATTGGATGTTAGCATCGAAGAAGGTGCTCTTCAAGGGCCTTGGGTTATATCAGGGAGGATTGCTCAAACAAACGGCTCTGGATTAACAGCCGTTCCACTTCAGTTGCAAATACAAAATCCGGCAGGTGGGGTAATTTCAACCGCACCTTTTAGTGTTAATCTTACTGGAAGTGGATATGCTGAAGCGCAGTGGAGTCATGTGCTCACAGCTTCTGAATTGGACGTCTTACCGGTAGGTATGCACACTATTTCAGCGAACATAGACCCCTTCGGAACCGCAGATTTTATCCAAGAATCAACTTCAAATGATATCCTCTTAGGCTCCTTGCTAAAATACGCAGTTCCAGATGTATTTGTTGATTTGAATGCTATTGCTTCGTCACCTTCTGTGAATTCAGGTGATTCCGTTGAATGGAGCGTGAGTATGCTCAATTCTGGAGATATTGAAGTCTCAGGTAGGTTATACTACACGTGGGAGGGAGTCGAATCAACTTCTCCGATTATTTACCTTGGTGCAGGAGATGATTTTACTTGGACTGTTGAATTAACCACCGCCATTGGTGCACACAATGCGACCTTTGACGCCCAATGGGTTGCTTCCTCAAACAGTTGGGATGCAGACGTTACCAATAGCGTAGCATCGGGCATGGTATCTGTTGAAGCAGAATTACGATTGTCTTGGGCCCTTTCGACCCTTGAAGTCACAGATTCAGATGGCTCTGCTGTTGTTTTACCAATGACGCAAGGTGAGGCCTACACGCTCAAAGTTGATTTGACGAGCGTCGAAACTGGTGATTTAACTTATGATTGCGTGGATGGAGCCGGTGACATTCTGGCAACAATGAATGCACAAGTTCTGAATCTTGGTGATAAAGTGACACTTGAATGTCAATTTAATGCTACAGCACCTTCAACTGTCGTTCTGCTTATTCCTTCAGACTCAACCATTTCCAATACCTTTTCACGAACCTTTAGTACGGTTATGAGTGAAGAAGATCTTGAAGACTTGAAAACGAATTCCGAATTGGGAACCTTTACCCTCATCGCAATAGGCTCAGTGATACTCATTGCCGTCCTCGCAATTTCAATTTACTTGACAAGAGAGTCAGAAGATGAAGTTGAACGTGATATCTTCGAGTATTGTCCCGCTTGTGATGGTGAGCTTGAAGGCGATGAAAACCGTTGTCCGCATTGCTCCTTTAATTTGAAGAAAGCACGGAATCAATTCCACGAGTGTGAAGAATGTGGAGAATCAATACCTGATTTGCTTGATAATTGCGTTTATTGCGGTGCAGAACAAGACGTATCTTCTTACTTCGAACAGCGTGAACGAAAGGAAAAAGTTGAGAAAGAAATTATTGCCCTTCCCGAAGAAATCGATGAAGATGAAATCGTTACAGGAACTGAGAACTTTGCTGAAGCGGTTCAAGAATTCGGCTATGATGAAGACCAACTGGAAGATGAATGGGACGAAAACATCGAGAGTGCAGAGGCTGAAGTCGAAGCAGCATATGACAGAAGAAACGCTGATGAATTGTTGCGTGAAGACATGACAGAAGAAGAACTTGAAGCCTATCAAAACACGGTCACTACCACGCTCAAGAGCATGAAAGACCTCGGAGAGCAATCCAATGATATCGACGCAATTCTCGCATCGAAAGGAGAAATTATCGCTCACAAGGACGATGGTAAAGACCTCTCTGCAAGTGATGCAGATATTCGAGGAAGGTTGTTTGAAATCACCGGTGAAGATGGAATTATGCCTGGTGACAAGGTGAATGTTGGTATGCAACTTACTGACTCAGCATTTGCTGGAAACGAAGTATCAGAGACTACTTCTGACTTTTCAGTGAAAGACGATGACGACCCAATTGCAGTTATTGATGAATTAACCCCTGGTAAAACTAAGCCAGCCCGTCGCCGAAGTGCGCGTCGTAAATCAGCCGAACCCGAAACGAAACCAGAGGTTGCCGAATGTGGTGCTTGCGGTGCAGAGATTGCAGTTGATGTCACAGAATGTGGGACCTGCGGTGCGAAGTTTGAATGATGTCCGTCGGCTTTCATAGGGTTCGTCATCGCTCTTGCTCGGCAACCACTTCGCGTCATTCGGACAGGCATCGCTAAGGCTCGAAGATATCAAACCCTTGTATCACCCAACATTGAATTGATATGGGGGTGTGACTTAGCCCCGCCATGAAGGAGAGTTGGTTCATGCCAATCCTCATGGCTATGGTTTTTCTTCTCAGTAGTTCTGCTGGATGTTTAGGACTTCTTCAAGCCCGAGAGGCCATGGAGCATCTTCGAGGCGAACCAGAAATTAAATCGGAGACAATTGTTCTCAAGCATCAGAAAGTGTTTACTAACCCTACAGATTGGGAAGTATACGAAAATTCGACCACGTTTTATATCGATGAGACTGTTTCTGAATTGATTATGTGGAGGCACACGAAAATAACCGGCTCTGAGACCGTTGGTTGTTTTGAAAACTTTACTCGCTATGTTCGTGCGGAGTTGCAGACTCCGAGTGGGCAAGTAGTTTGGGCGATTGATGAGTGTGTTTCTCAAGACCCGATTACAAACGAGATATTTCCTGAAACATCAGGATTTGAAACTGGAAATTGGAACTTGGTGATTAACGCTCGTGGTGCTGGAACAGCAACTGGGGCACTGCAAGATTTTCTTAAAATCGACATCACACTCAAGCGAACATGCGTTCAATATCCCTTGGAAGACGCTTGTATTTGATCAAGTAAGTGAGTCGCTGCAGGCATACAGTCGAGAGCAGCTTCTGCATTTCCCTGGCCGGTGATGGTTTCGAATTGCTCCTCCTTGGACCATTAAGCGTTGAATTTCTTGGACTGCACTCTTCAGTTCCTCTTTAGCAACATCATTCCATGGAATTTGGTGTAGATTTTTTTTCTCCATAGCGTAGAACCCCATAAGGAGAACTTTTGTTCGTGTTTTTTTCAACCAAGTGCAGATAAGCAAGCAATTGCATCCTATGAGATGAGTGCGGGTTCACTGGAACCTTTCCAGTCTTTTGTTCGACTGGAATGAACTCACCATCAACGATGACAATTTGGTCAGGCTTTCCACGCAGTCCGAGTTCTTCGTCGACCAAGAGGTCAGAGGCCGCATCCCCGTCCGAATAAGCAATTTCGTCTTTACCATCAAAATCAATGTCGGTTTTCATAGAATTAAGTGCATTTTCGGACAACAACATACGTTGAAGTTGCCACGAAGCAGCCAAAGTCCATCCCATAGCGGTCATGAAAAGAATAAACGTCGCTTGACTTCGATCGTCAGCCCCCGCCAATGCGATAGCATGCAGTCCTAACACAATCGAACCGATGAGTAGACTCGCTTCCAGGCGACCTGCTTCAAACCACCCTCCGATGAAACCTTTCGGTTCCCAAAAGTGAGTAAAATCATTGTTCTCTGCTAAAAATTTAGACTTTTGACGATGAATTGTTTCGCGTAAACCTATCCAAGAGCGCCAAGGAACAGAGATGGCAATTGACCCCACAATGAGCATTGCTACTCCCCATACAGCGAGGTAGCGGGCCATTTTCAATGGAGTTGTCACCTCGTCTATTAAACTGAAAGCGATGGCGTCAACGGTTAAGGCAATGATAACTGAAAACCACCACGTCCAAATGGTAACCGAACGTCGCATCTGTGTTTGAATAAATTGAAAGTCTTTCATTTTTTCATGTATCAGCGCGTGTCTTTTGATTCCGGCGATAATGGCTTCACCCTGACCAGAATTACCTTGTCGCGATAATGCCCAAGATAATGGACAATATTCGTGTCGTTCCAAATCGCTTGCACTCACTGGGAGAGCAATTCCTTTCTCATCACGCCATGTTCCGTCCTCGGAAAGAGTAGCGTTCAGTAGGGCCTTTTCGCTTGAATCCAGTCCCATGTTTCCCACCCCCGCATACATCACAGGTAGGCTTCAGGTTTTGAGTTCTTTCATGGTTAGCCCGCTCAAATCGCAATGGACCTCATGAAAAAATCATACCGCCTCTCTACGAAGCGGTTTAATATAGCGTTCAAGTCGGACGACTGCTGAGGAATCACCATGTCCGAGGAAATGAACTTACTCTTACCCTTTGAATCCTATGAAGAGAATGCTGTCAATATTGGTACTCAACAAAAGAGTGCTGATATGGCTCGCTTCATTGAACGTGTTCGTGAAGACGGACTTTATCTGCTCGATGTCAACATGACTGACTCCCGAATTCGCTCGATTGCACAGTTCCTCAACAAGTATGACCCTGCTCGAATCATGGTCGTTTCCGCACGTCAATATGGACAAAGACCTGCACGTCTTTTCTCAGAAGCCATCGGTGCAAATGCTGCTGTAGGTCGATTCATCCCCGGTTCCCTTACCAATCCTGTTCTCCGTTCCTATGTTGAGCCTGACGTTCTGTTTGTAACCGATCCTGCTGCCGACCAACAAGCTCTACGTGAAGCAGTTAATTCCGGTTTGCCAATCGTCGGTATTGTTGATGCAAATAACAATCTTCGTAACGTTGACATCGCTCTGCCTGCGAACAACAAAGGTCGTCGTTCTCTTGCCTTGGTTTACTGGCTTCTCGCTCGTGAAGTTCTGAAGGTTCGCGGCCAAATGACTGATGAAGATTGGGCTGCATCACAAGACTTGGAAGAATGGCAATCAACATTCTGAAGTTCTTTCAACAATCGTGACACTTCTTACATACAATCAACGCTTTTGTTGATGCAACTGATAAACAAGTAGGCATTGCCTCTCTTTAAGGGGGATTCGATTTGTCATTAGCTGTAAAGAAGCGAAGTTTTCCTGTTCGTGCTTTTTTGTATGCACTAAAAACCCCAAGTCGATTGTTCAACCGCTTTGTGTTCTTTCCTATGCTCGATAGGAAAATAGCAAATAGCGATTTGGAACTTTTGGTTCATGACCAAGAGCGCGGCCTCGTTCGTGTCTTGAATTATGGCGAACGTCTTGATTGGAGTTTGAACTCAGGTAAGGCGTGCGACGCTGTACCGTGGCTTGACCGAATTCAACCTCTGGTTGACAAAACGAGCGTCGTCTTTGATGTTGGAGCAAATATGGGGGTTGTTTGCCATTGGTTTGCAGAACGATGCGATCATGTTCACGCTTTCGAACCTCATCCAGTGAACATCTCTACTCTTCAATCTCAAATGAAGTTGAGAAACACTCAAAACATTACCCTTTACAACTACGCACTCGGAAAAGAGGAGACTCAAATGCAATTACACGTGAAAGGATTCCACGGACATCATTCACTTGGGGATGTCGATAACAGTCCAACCGTCGACAAGATTCTAGTTGATGTTCGTACGATGGATGCGGTGTTTGAAGAACTTAATCTCAATCGTATTCATTTTCTTAAAATTGATGTTGAAGGTTTCGAATCAGATGTACTCTCAGGGGCGTCTTCGCTTCTCGATGAGAAAAAAATTGATTACATTCTGTTTGAATTACAGGAAACCCTTCTCCAGTCAATTCAACGAACCTCTCGTGAAGTGTTCCAAATATTGTTTGACTCTGGATATCAGATTCTTGATCTAAACGGACAAATTATGGAACATGACTCATCTCAACAAATCCCGAATGGCGATTATCTTGCCTGTGTCAATGCTGCCGAGGCTTCTAAGAAACTGGGCACATCGCCCTTTGAACTGATTTGAGTCCCTTATTCGGTCGTGTTTGCCGAGAGATAGTCGGAAATTCCGTTCGCAAAGTGTTCTGGAGTTGGTGCTCCATGCATCATGTGTCGTATTTTCTTTGCACCGGGTAGGCCTTTGGTAAAGGCCACTGCATGCCGCTGCATCCAACGCGGCTGAAGACCCATTGTAAGATGAGAATATTCGATATATTTGTCCCAACACCACTTTCGGGTGGCAAAAGCACGACCGATCTCTGAGCGTTGATACCAGTCATCTCCCATGTCGTTTATCCACGGTAAATCCTCTTCTTTCATCCACCCTAATCCCACTTTGATTTCTCCAAATATGGCAGGGCGGCCTATAGCGCCACGTCCAATCATAAGGCCTGCAGCACCCGTCGTTTCCAAACACAATTGAGCACTTTTAGCATCCACTACATCCCCGTTAGCAATGACGGGTACTTCGACGCCATCAACGATACGTCGGATTGAATTCCAATCTGCTTCACCCGAGTAACGCTGGCGAAGAGTACGGCCATGGACACAAAGTCGAGAAGTACCAATTTTTTCAAGTTCCTTGCATATGTCAAGGGCATTGTTGGCGCCTTGCCCCGTTCCCAATCGCATTTTTGCAGTCACCGGAATATCAACACGTTGAATTATTCCATCAACCATTGATACCAGATTGTCCGGTTCACCCATCAAAGCAGCTCCTGCACAGATTTTCGTGACTTTTGGTGCAGGACAACCAAAATTCAAATCGATGATATCAGCTGTTGGAGCCAGCATTTCAGCTGCCGTAGCCATATCACCAGCATCGCCACCAAAGATTTGGGGTATGAATGGAATTTCAGTAGCATGTGATTCCATTTTTCTCCAAGACATTGCTGCTTCACGAGTAAGAGCAGTGCTGTTGGTAAATTCGGTGATGGTTACATCTGCACCACAATCTTTAGCCAGCAACCGGAAAGGCAGGTCGGAAACACCAGCCATTGGAGCGAGAAACAGGGGCCGGGATTCACCTTCCCACGCCCCGGGTTTGGCACCGATGTGTTCGCTCATGATTAAAGCCTCAGAATCCTTGTTTTTCAAGGGTTGGCTGTTTCTTGAATTGATTGCCTCTTAGGAAACCATTGCTTGTTCGAGCAGTTGGGCCACTCTGCGCATTCTTCGAAGGGTTCTGTCAATTCGTACTGCGATTTCTCTGTGAACTTCTTCTGCTGTATAGCCGGCCATTCTATGGCCCAAAGGCAACCGTCCTCCAAGCAGATTGAGTAAGAGCATCTGGTCATCAATTGAAATTGTTTTCACAGATTTTTCAACATCGTCAACTTTTAGTTTTCCTTTTTTCAAAGTTGAAAGTAGAGAGGATTGTTGTTTCGAATTGAGAATCCTTTGAAAGCCTCCTTTTTTCAACATCCAATCCTCTCCGCGCCGCTGGTATTGAGCCGTCATAGCACTCCAAAGTGCGACATTGAGGCGGTCGATTCGAGGAACTCTTTGAACCATGCCGGTGTTACGAAATCTCTCGAGAATTCTACCAATACGTGGTTTTTGTTCGTCGAGAAGTTCACTGGCTTCATCCAATGAAAGGGGGAGGTCCCTCTTTAGAAGTAACTGGAATAACTGCACTGAAATGGATTCAGCATGTGCTTCTTTACCCGGCCTTTCCCCGAGTAATCCGAAATCACCCATCCATTGTGAGAGGACGCTCTCTTCACTTTCAGGAAGTAAAGGCCTATGGTCAACAATTCCAATACAAAGCGGCGGCTTTTCACTTACGACCGGTTCGGTTCCCAGATTAGGATTTTCTCGATTCCAAAGTGAGTCGAGTAAAGCCATGCGCTGTTTAACAATCGTTTCGGATTGCAAACTGAAAAATTCGATGGCATTCCCCAGTGAACCACCACGCAAGAAGTATCTCCTCCATCCTTTCCCTTCATTGGAAAAACCGATGATTCCCGCTTCAACCAGCCGAGTGAGGTGGTGATTCAGAGAAGCTGGTGTGAGTGCCAATTCATCTGCCAACATTTGTGCATCCCAACTCACTTCGGGTTGAGCAAACAGATAATCCCTCAATAATCGGTGTACTGGGCCAGCAGTACCTTGATCAGCAGTCGCCTCTCCTCGCTTGCGAACTAAGCTTAAGGTATCGATAAACCAGCCAACAAGGTTGTCGATTTCACGCTCGCTGGTTGGCAAGGGTATTTCGGTTAATCGAACACTAAACATGAAACTCATCCTTCGTTTCTGACGAAGGTCTTTGAAGACTGTGTTTTATTTGCCTCTCAAGAGCCGAAAAATAGAGTGTCTATCTTCGGTCATCTTGCCAATCATAATCGACACCCTTGGTCCCATGCCATTCGATATCCATGTCGATGTGGGGCATCATCTCTATTTTGTCTTCACGAAGTATTCCTCTTCTCCGAAGCACCTTTACAGCAGAATGTACCGTTGCTCTTGATCGACCAATACGCCGAGCAAGGGCAGCTTGTGAACGAGGAACTCCCTCTTTTTTGATGTCCTCAATAATTAATTTTTGAACTAAGGACAGGCCAATAGGTAGAGCAGCAGCAGCACGTTGCTCATCAACAGAAATTCCACGAAGAATTTCGACTTGAGTTGGAGCGCCGGCAAAATAGCATGTGCGGCCATTGACTGGTAAGACGGTGACACTTCTGCGGCTCTGTAAAACATCGAGGTGGTGGCGGAGCGTTCCATTTGCGGCGTTGAGCGTTGATTGTAACTCTCGGTAACATAATCCTGGATGATGTTCAAGGGTTGAAAGAATTCTTCGGCGTAATGGATGCTCATGCGTCCTCGCTTTCGTAGATACACCGCCTATGGCAATTGCACCGACTGCAGAAGCAGCGGCTGCAACTCCACTTGCAATTCCAACGACACCTCCTGCTGCACCAGCGATTCCTGCTGACAACCAAGGTCGTTGACGGACCCATTGCGCAAGAAGAGGCATAGAAATGGCTTGGCTTTCTCCTTTCTTAATCCATCCCTTGCCTGCATCGCAAAAAAGTAGAATCAATCGTGGGCTTCAACTGTCCCTAAATGGATCTTCAAATGAGCTACAAGAGGCGAGAGGAGGCGGCCACAGGTGCGTCCATGTTCGGTCAAAAGGTAAGTTACTCGAATCGGAGGTCCGTCAGATACTTGACGTGAAACAAGTCCTTCGTCGGCCAAATAGCGCAACTTGTCGGAAAGGGTTCGTGAGGAGATTCCTTCAAGCAGATTTTTCATTTGATTAAATCGACGAGGCCCAGAGATATAGAGCGCAGAAAGAATTTCGATTGTCCACCTTGAGCCAAAAACACTCAATGCTTCACCAGCTCGACAGACTTCATTGTGCAAATTATTCATAGGGTTCAACTCTTGTTGAGAGCCTAAAACTCCACGAATATCACCGCCGATTTTGATTGCAGATTCAATTGATGATCGAACAGTATTGTAATCTTCACGCGGAACTCTGAGTGGCGGAATCGACATTGTAATCCTCCTTATTTTGCCGCCATGTATTCAACTACTTAATTCCATTTTAACACTGATTCAATATTAACAAACGACTTCAAACCTACTCAGATTCATCTCACCTTTCAAGAAGTCTCAACGTTACGGGTGAGTATGGCCAAACAGGTGTTGCTCGTACGAGGCGGCGCGCTTGGTGTCAATACTGGAATTGGGGGGGCTCATCATAATCTATCTACTTCTCTTGCACAAGGAGATATACAAGGCTGGACAAGTTCTAAATCATGCGAATACCCTCTCAAGAAAAGAATGAACCCTTTTTCTCGAATCTACAAACGTTGGTATGCACACCCGAAGCGTGTAGCTAAACTTCTCAAAAAACAACACGATTTCAGTATTTTGCATGTCACAGACCAGGAACAAGCCCATCTCATTCCTGAACATTGTTCAATTCCGGTTGTCGTCACTGTTCATGACTTGTTCCATTTTTTCCCATCAGTGCTTAAAGTTGGAGAAGAGTCCATCGAGGTCGGAGATCAAAACCCTCGATGGTATCGTCGTAGAGACCTTACTAAACTGCGAACAGGGCTTGCTCGAGCAGATCTCTTGGTGTGCGATTCACAAGCGACTTTATCAGCATGCCAGAAACATTTCCCTCATGTAAAATCAGTTTGTGTTCCTCTTGGGTTGAACGTTCAAACCTTTGTTCCAGAAACTCGAGAAAAGGTGGACATGTTAGCACCTGCCTCAGAATTTTCAAAAGCATGTCATCTGCTTATTGTTGGTAGTCACGCTCCTCGAAAGCGCCTCAAATTTATTTGTCAATTAATCGGTGATTTGGATAGTGAAGTCAAACAAAACATCATGGTTCACCATGTTGGAGGCGACACTTGTCCTTATGGAGGTCCCACAGCATCGCAATTAGCTGAACAATATGGCGTCACAAATTGGATTTCACATGGCGGTGAACTTTCCAGCGCCTCTCTCATGCAATTGCGCCATGCAAGTGAGGCGCTTTTGTTCCCAAGTGCCAGTGAAGGTTTTGGTTATCCTCCTCTCGAGGCAATGGCAAGTGGAACTCCTGTTTTGTGCTCGGACCTCCCATCCCACAACGAATTGATGCCCGATGAAACATGCCTACAGGCTGACGATAAAGAGGCATGGAACGAAGCGATTCTTTCCGTTTATGGAAACTGGCTCAGTCGCAGTAAGAACGATGAACATCACGTATGGCCAACACCCCGTTCTGGATTGATGGAATTTGCTTCTCGTTTTGATCAAAGTCGCTTTTGTCTGCGAATGGCAGAAGTTTACGACTCCTTGTAATCAATATACTCATATGTAGAAGCAGAGCGTCGTTGAGTATGGCCGAGGTGACCTCAACTGATGGAATGGATTCAATCAAATGGTTTCATTCAATCCCTCTTAATGACGGCACAGTCACGCCTGGATTAGATTCCTCGATGGCCAAACTTGAACAGATTTGTCTCCCGAAAGACTTGACTGGAAAAACAGTTCTTGACATTGGCGCGTGGGACGGTTTTTTCTCATTCCAAGCAGAGAAGGCTGGAGCAAAGCGGGTTTTGGCGACCGATCATTTCTGCTGGAGTGGGCCAGGTTGGGGTACGAAAGACGGTTTCAACTACGCTCACAAGGCCCTGGATTCTAAAGTCGAATCTTTGGACATTGATGCAATGGATGTCACTCCCGATAATGTTGGAGAGTTCGATGTAGTCATGTTCCTCGGCGTTTTGTATCACTTACAAGACCCGATGGCTGGCCTTCGTGTGGCCGCAAGTGTTTGCAAAGAATTACTCATTATCGAGACTGCAGTTGATGATGTACACCGCTGGAAACCATCGATGGTGTATTATCCAGGCGATTCGTTCAACAGCGATGATACAAACTACTGGGCTCCAAACGTGGCCGCTATGAAAGGCATGCTGAAAGATTTGGGCTTCTCAAAAGTTGAAGTTGTCTATCCCAAGAATCCGTGGATCCGTTATTCATTCCCCGTTCGATTATTCTCTTCAATCAAAGGAATGTTCACAGGCCGTGGACCGTTTCGACAGACGATTAATCAAGGTCGAATGTCTTTCCACGCTTACCGGTGAGTGAGAACTTCTCTCCGCAGTGTTCTTGAATCGAGTTTAGTTGGACGGTTTATGCAACCTATTCAACGCGTAGCCATTGTCGGTGCAGGAAACATGGGCTCTGGTATTGCTCAAAAAACTGCTCAAGAAGAATTTGATGTTCAAATGGTCGACCGAGAGCAACAATGGGTTGATCGGGGCCAAGGAATTATCCGAGACTTCCTCTCTGAGGCTGTTGAACGACGCATCTTTTCACCCGCCCAAGTTGAGGCGATTCAAGAGCGAATTACCGGCGTTGTTGGTGTTGAAAATACGGCAAGGGATACTGATTTAGTTATCGAAGCAGTTTTTGAGGATTTTGATATTAAAACTGCAGTTTTTAACACTCTTGACAAAGCGTGTGGTCCTGATACTATTCTCGCATCAAACACCTCTTCGTTATCGGTCAATGCACTGGCAGAAGCGACCGGTCGGGCAGATCGATTTGTCGGTCTGCATTTCTTTTATCACCCCGCTAAAAACCGACTTGTCGAAGTGATCCCTGCGAAATCATCGAGCCCAGAAACGGTTGAAAAAGTCGTTCAATACTGCAAAATGTTGGGGAAAGTCGTCATCGTTTGTGCGGACCGACCTGGTTTTGTTGTCAATCGCTTCTTCGTTCCTTGGCTAAATGAGGCGTGCCTTCTTTTACAAGAAGGCGTTGCTTCTGCTGCTCAAATTGATGCAGCAGCTTGTAAAGCATTCCGCATCGGACTTGGACCGTTTGGTTTGATGAATCTCACCGGCCCACCTATTGCTCTTCATTCGACCGATTATCTGTCTGAACAGCTGCATACTCCTCGATACAACGGGGCACAAAACCTTCGTGATTTGATCGATGCCAACGAGCAATGGAAAATTGAAGGTGAAGAATCCTATTCTGATGAGCAATACGCTACTATTTCAGAACGCTTGTATGGTGTGGTCTTTGGTGTCGCCGCTCAAATTGTCGATGAAGGTGTTTGTTCGATGGAAGATGTTGACCGAGGGGCCAAAGTTGGCCTTCGGTGGGCTCGTGGTCCTTTTGAATTAATGAATAAAGTCGGTGTTGCTGCCTCTTGCCGTATGGCTCAGTCGTATGCTGATTTGGCTGCTGAATCAGATCATTCTCGTGCATGGACTGTGCCTGACTTCTTCATTGAGCAAGGTGATGAAGATTGGTCTTTCTCGACTGTTGATACATCCATTGACAACGGTATCGCCATGGTAACCATCAACCGTCCTGAAGCAATGAACGCGCTCAATGAAACAGTTGTCTCTCAACTGGGTGTGGCATTGGATAAAGTCAATGCCAATGATTCCGTTCACACGATTGTTCTTGATGGTGCTGGTAAGGCTTTTGTCGCTGGTGCTGATGTCAAATTCTTTGTCGACAAAATACGTGCAGATGCAATACCAGATATTGTTGAATTCACTACCAACGGGCACATTGTTCTCGATAAACTTGAATCTTCAAGCAAGACAACAGTTGCTTTGACCACTGGACTTGCGCTCGGAGGTGGTCTTGAGTTGGCACTGGCGTGTGATTATCGCATTGGAACTCGCCGAACCCAGTTCCGATTCCCCGAAACCTCGATTGGAATTTATCCGGGACTTGGAGGCTCTCAACGACCTGCTCGTATATGCGGTATTCCAGCAGCACGATGGGCCGTTTTGGCCGGTAATTTCATGGATGCTTCCACTGCCGCAGATCTTGGTTTGATTACTCATTTGGTTGATGTCTCAGGCGTCAATGCATGCGTTTCGCAACTCGCTAAGAGTGGAAAACCTGTCAACAAATATCCGGGTCACCCAGCAAACCCTGAGAGCGCAGTCGCCTCTTTCGCTCGTACATTCTATGCTGATGAAAACATGTCAAACCTGATGGCAGGAATTTGCCCGACAGGATTTGACGCTGAAGACAAAAATGTTAGTCGTCAACTCAAATCGTTGTCACGAACTGCTCCTCATGGATTGCTGATGGCCAGTAATCTGATTGATGAATGCGCACATACAGACCTTACCCGTGGACTGCAGTTGGAACTCGATGGCCTCACTGAGATATTTTCCACTGCTGATTCGCTTGAGGGATTATCCGCACTGATTGAAGGTCGCAGACCGACCTATACCAATACGTGATTACGCCCATTGGTTTTGAATCTCTGACATTTCTTTGATCAGAGCTACA
>CABYOM010000033.1 GCA_902520595.1 uncultured Candidatus Poseidoniales archaeon
CCCCTTCGATTGCTGGAACTGCAGTTTTAGGACCTTGGATTTGGCTTCTTTTGTTTGCTACGGATGCAGACTCCCGAATCATTTCGTCAGATTTCATACCAATCACCATTGATGAGTTGGATTTATTCTGGTGGATGAGCCTTCTTGTAGTTCAGCAGATTTGGGTTAATATCCGTCATGGCGAGGTCGGGCTTAATCTCGCTGCAAGGCTAGTTGGGTTCTCAGAGGTCGGTGCAAGATTACGAGACTCAGGCCTTGCCAAACTTTGGAATTTGAGCTTTCTCTTTACCGTCATTGTCACCTGGGCCATCGTTCGACCGGGCGCCTTGCCGATGTATGGGCTGGTATTGATACTTGGCGGATTACTCATCGGGCATTCATTGATGGTTTACTTTGAGCGTCATCTTGGAAAACCCCAGACACTGATGTCATTTTGGGGGATTTTTGCACTTCTCCTTTCATGGAGTTATGGCCAATCAGCGTTTTGGGCACTTTCCTTAGTCATCTCGTCAGCAATTCTCCTCAAGGCATCCGATCGTAGGCGTGAAGGTGGCGCCTCAGAGAGTGATTTAGAGCGCGCAGAGGCCTTGCCGGGTCAATTGTTAACCATGATGATGGGATTCATGACGGCATTCTTCGTACTGATCGCCCTCAATCCGCTTACCGCAACGCCGTTAACCGGCACTGATTTCATGCTCGACAAAGAAACGAATCTTCTGTTCTTGATGGTTATCGGTCTGGTCGCCCTTGTCCTGTATCTCATCCGTGCAGCAACCCTTGAGAAACTCCTACCTCCAGCAATTACCGCTATCGCTCTCATCATATCCATGGCGCTTGCCGGTCAATCAGTCGCAGTTGAATTGGTGGTATTAGCATCGGTTTTGGCCTTTGTTGGTTCGGGTGCCTATCTTGCCATACAGGGTGAATTCCGGGCGGGACTTCGAGCTCTGACCAAAAAAGAAAATCGTTTACAACGTTTGAATGAGAAACAAGAACGCATTCAAGCCTTTATCGAATCCTCAGGACTTGTAACTGATGAAACCACAACTGGAACAGGGGTCCGTGCAGGAGATGAAGAAACCTCATTGCCTCGCTCAAACCTTCGTCTCATCGATACGGAATTATTGACACTTGCAGAAAAGCAAAGAAAGCGCCAAAAGCGCTCTGGCGCTACTGGGCAACATGATCTGCATATTGGGGACATTCACCATCAGCCGACCATCGTAATGTTGTTTCTCGCAACGACAATTCTCGCAACGACTTTCTATTCTTTCACAACCGGTGCTACCCTCTTTGCTCTCTCTTTCAGCGTCTTGATCTCGATGCTTTTCGTTGGCCTTTCTCGTATTCGCGCCAATCAAATCGGATTGCGATTGCCAGACATTCTCGGTATTGAAGCACCAATTGCATTGGGTATGATGGGATTGGTCCTCGTCCACGTAGCTGGACGTGCTTCGAATTCTGTTGTTGAACTTGAAAACGCCACCCACCTCATTGTTTTCTTCGGGGGCCTTAGCATGCTTGCAGGACTGGGGCTACTCGGTCGTAACGACCTTGGAATGCGAATCCCAAACGCTCTGGAGGGCGTACTCTATCTCGCTGCATTGGACAGAATCATATGCATTCTTGTCGGCGGGGAAGTGCCTATACCCTTCGCTATGAATCCCTTTGAAGGATCACTGTTCACTTGGACTGTACCGTTGCTCAGCATCGAACTGCTCGCGGTCTTTGCAGTTGTCGCATTTGATTGGGTAGAAGGAAAACGAATTGAGCATGATTTAGCAGACCACAGAGGAGCGGGGGGCCGCTCGGCATGGATGTTGATGGTTGCCCTGCTTTCGTTTGGACCAGCGGGTTTCGTCGTACTTGCTCTCTCAGCACGTCGAGGCGTGTGGTGGACTCAACCCGCTGTTGTTCTCATGGCGTGGTTGTTGATCCCATTTGTATTCCAATCCGCTGCAATATGGGTTACTGAAACGATGTCACTCACCCTCCCATCAACGTCCCTCATTGCCAGTGTTCTCGGCCTTCTGTCCATTCTTTTCGTGGCATGGACTGTTCAGAATCGGCAAGGGTTGTGGTTACCTGCTGGACTTTGGGCGACACACCTGCTCCTTATTGGTTCAAGTTTCGGCCATGGTAATCTCTTGCTTGCCGTTTTGTTCATTCTTGTCGCATCGACTGCGTCATGGGTGAGCGGCGTACTTACGCTTCGCAAGGCCTGGCGTGTTGTTGGGGCTCTCGACCTTGTACTCAGTTGGATTGTTGCTGGCGTTATCATCATCCAAGGCGCTGCAGTCGAAGTTTTGCTGGCGATTCTAATCGCTTCAGCAATCTTGCTCGGACTTGTCACGTATCTCACTCAGACTTATGAGGGCGAAATGGCAAACGAGTGATTCATTCTAGGTGATACATTTCAATCACTTCATCCTGGTGACCCCATGCCATTTTTCCAGGTTCTTTGAACATGTAATATTTGGTCGTAAAAGCCATCATAGGGTCTTCTTCATCATCGTAGAGAAGAACGATTTTTTGACTTCTCCATGCACCTGCCGCGACAAAGCACGTGACCTCTCTTCCATCAGCGATAACGCGTATTCCATTATTCTCATGCCCTTCTTCAAATTCGGTTAGTATTGGTATTTGTTCTTCTCTTACGGGTGTTAATTCGGTATTTACCATCTCTATTTCTCCACCCATTATACGCTTCGACCCTATTTTAATGATTCAACTGCTCATCCAACTACGGAATAAAGCGTATATACTCATTAAAGAATGGCTTTTCGATGTCCCAATTGTTTGCCATGGATAGATACCTTATCAGGACCAAGTTTTTGCGTATTTTTGGTGGGGCGTTTTACTTTGAAGACCTTGAAGGAAACATAGTTGCTTTCTCAAGGCAGAAGCGTTTCAAACTCAAAGAAGACATTGTTATGTATACTGACGAGAGTTGTACAGTTCCTTTGGTTCAAATCAAGGCTCGTTCAATTATGGACCTTGGAACGACGTATGATATGATCGACTCCCAGACGGGGGTTCATCTCGGTAGTGCAAAACGTAACTTCATGAAATCCATACTCAAGGATTCATGGACCCTCAATGACGCATCAGGCAACCCTTACGGACAATTCGTCGAAGACAGCATCGCTATATTACGCAGATTCGTCCCTTTTATTCCTGCAAAGTATCACTTTGAAGTGCAAGGCCAACAGGAGATTTTGATGCAACAACGCTTCAATCCAATCATTCGGCGAACTGATGTAATGATTCCACCGGGGCATCCTCTCGATCGGCGTGTTGTCGCAGCAATGGCTCTTTTGAGTTCAGCAATCGAAGGTCGCCAAGGGTGATTTTAGCACATTGTTTTAGCCAAATGGCTGGCAAGTTTAGGCATCATCAAAGCAATGTTTTCATGTTCGAGCATCGAAGATAACCTGAGTGAAATACTAATTTTCGCCTGCGTCCCACTGTTTCGAATGCCGAGTGAAAGAGGCGCTCCATCTAGGTGAGCCTCAATCAGCATGAGGTTTTCTTCACCCTCAAGCCCGTGTCTGTGCCACTGACTTAATTCTCCACATTGTTGAAGATGCGAACGTGCGAGTTGCTCTATTTCATCCGATAGGTCGTTGTTTCCATCCCATAATTCCCGTTGAACATTTTGGACTGAAATCCGCTGTTTCCATCCTCTCTGCATCAACGCATCTCTAGGAGCGATGCTTCGAGTTAACAGAAATGCTACCAATGTTGCCGCACCGTCGCCAACCAAACTCCATCCATTCTCGTCACGAGGGTGTGGTGATGGCAGTACAAGGTGACCTGAATCTTCCACGCCGACAATACGCGGCATGTTTTGACCGATGCTAAGCGAGTTTCGCAGCGCATGAGAGAGCCAACGGTCACCGACCGCAGTTTCAATTGATTCAACCCCAAGAGGTAAACGTGGGAGTGAGGAAAGTAAGGCCAAGTCAGACTCGATACTCGCAGCAAGAACCCATGATTTCTTTTGTTGAATACCTGCAACTACAAGTGCATCAGCCATCGCATCTCCATCAATGACCTTGTATCCCGTTTCTGTTGATTCAAGAATCAAACATCGGTCACCATCGCCATCAAGTGCGGCCCCGACAATTGTTCCACTGGGTGCGGGTTTGAGGCTCCTCAGCAGCAGGTGCTCTGAAGCTGCTGCTTGGGCGACTGTCCATGTTGCTGTTGGTGAAAAATCTCCAGCCCCACATTGCTTGTTGATTTCTACAGCATCGTGACTCACTTCTATGGTTTCGATTCCCTGCTCGCTTAGCCAATCAGCGAACCACATACTTGCCGAACCCTTTGAACAATCTAACGGCAAGGGTTGGTGGATGTTTCTTGTCGAAAAAGAGGCTGCTCCAAAAACATGCTTGAAAGTAGCCAACCGCTTTGATAGCCAGAGCGGATGCTCCTTACTCGCCCATTCAAGATATTTGCCAGGGGTTGAACGTGATAATTCAGTTCTCTCGATATCATCAATCTCACGCTCTTCTTCACACAGAGCATAGGCAAGCTCAGAAATTTTATCTTCGAGGCGTGGAGAGGTTTTGTATCCTTCAGCATCAAATACTTTGATTCCAGAATCCGTAGAAGGATTGTGACTTGCAGTAATCATGCAACCGAGTCGCGCTTTATGCCAAAGTACGGCGTAATGCAGTGCAGGTGTTGCACATATGCCGATGTGAGTCACTGAACAACCTGCGAGACGTAATCCGAGCGTCACACCTTCAACCAATGCTTGATTTCCAGGTCTATCATCCCATCCAATAACCACATTTTCACCCTCACCTGGTAATGTGTCAATCAGATGCCCGAGTGCCTCCCCAACCAAACGCATCAACGTTGGACAGACGCTTCTTTGCTCGTGTAATTGTGATAAAGCAGCCTTTTCATTCACACTCGCAGCGACTATTTTTCCGCGAATGCCATCGGTACCAAACAAACGTCGCACCATCGACTCACCTGTGCTTTGAATCAGCGGCATGTACGCCAGTAACGGTAGCGTTCGGCCAAACAATGCTGTTACAACCAAGAATTACGCCGGGATTCGTAACACTGTTACAGCCCAACTGACACCCTTCTCCGAGAATCGCTCCAAATTTTCGCAACCCACTACCAATACGCTTCTCGTCAATGAGAAGGTGGACTTCACCCCCATCGTTGCGAAGATTGCTGATTTTTGTGCCCGCTCCAAGGTTGACCCCTTTTCCGAGTATTGAATCGCCGACATAATTGAAGTGAGGTGCTTTAGCACCCGGGAGGAGAACACTGTGCTTGGTTTCACTCGCATGCCCGACCACCGCTCCAGAACAAATCCAAGAATAGGCGCGAACGTAGGCGCCGTGCCGGATTTCAGCTTTCGGGCCAACGTAACAAGGTCCAATTAAATGAGCGCCTGCTTCGATGACTGCGCTTGCTTCGACGATGACTTTTCCATTTTGCTCATCGACAGTGGCGCCAGAATCCATGGGGTTTTGCGGCGAAGAGGAGAATTTCTTTACTGTCAAAAGTAATTGTGACCTGAGCCCATTTACGCTTTCCGGATGAAGAAAAGTAAACACTGCGTCAGATTTTGGGAGGATTGGATAGAAACCTTCGATTTCAGAAGATGATTGCAGTGATGGGAAAAGTTCCGTTGTAGCGGGAAGCGATTCTTGCCATTCCATGGCAGATGCACTGCACTCCCTCGCATGAACTTAGTGTTCAAATTAAGCGGCAAGGTGGTAAAGTCGCTTGCCGGTGGAGTTGTCAAGCGTGAAACCGATCAGTTCTGAAAGGTATCGCGGAATGAAAAAGCCAACTTTGCGGGTTGTTAAACCGTGATTTCGCATTTTTCTTTCGTTTGACAAATAGTCCACAATATCTGCTGCTGAACATTGTGGTTGAGATGCAACATATTCGACAATCTCATTTTTCAAACGGTTAAGCCGTGCCTTTTTCTGAACGCCATTTCCCTTCATTATTATCATAGTTAATTTGTCTAAACGGATATAACAAGCAAGCGTGGGAGAGCCGTGGGCCCCCAACTTTTACTCATCAAATCTTAACAAATATCGAGAATATCGGCCCACTTTTTTGATGCCCCTCTTCGAAACATGTTCTCATGGAAATCTCGCTGAGCGATATGAACGCATCGAGCTAAACGGCCACGATTATCATAGCATCCGTGTTGAGCATGGATAGGTACCATGACATTTTTCAAATCAATTTGTAATCCGTTGAATGGAGGAGCTTGCTGTTTGACGAGTTCAACAGAACCGTCCCATTCGACTTGTTCAACTGGGGGAGGCACCAATTCACCCTCTTCAAAATGTAACATTCCCTCTGCAGGCTTAACAGGCTTCCACGTACCTTTTCGCCCTTGGTCAAGCCAAATCACCATCTCTTTCATCTGGTCGAGCGTCGCCATTGCGAGATGTGATTTCTCCCACCATCCATGGGTTCGTGCTAAAGTAATGTGATGCACGCCCGGAACCACTTCACGACTATCCAATCCATCTGCATAGGTCCTGCATAAACCGGAAAGCCGCACGGTGTAAATCGGTAAGGGTCCAATTCCGATGTCTTGTAACCGATAGGGGTTCGCTAATTCACCCAGTAAGAGAAACGGTCGACGCTCACTCATCGGCGGAGCACCGTGTTCGGAGAGCAGTTGTTCTACTGTTCCATCCTCACTTGAAAACTGGATACAATATTCTTGAAGGGACGAAATCGTCAATATACGCTCATCTCCCTTTTCCGGGAATTGCAAAGGAATCACATTACTTTGGCAAAAGAACACGCTTTCCTGGGGCAAGGCAACCGGAGAATTCGTTGGCGTGTATGGCCAAAGTCGAGGTGAACGAGCGCCCATGGTATTGCCTCCGACCTCTTGTTCATCAAACCAATGCTTAGGCATCGAAAACAGATTCGAGAAGACATTCAGGGCACGTCACTTTAATCGGCCGTATGTCGGGTATTCCGAGCGCAACTCCACACCCTGGACAGAGGATGGCTTGTGCTACTGATGAGCGCCTTTGTTCCGCTTCAGCTGAGGGATCATACTCGAAACGAAAGTTGGATTTATCCAATACATTTGCTGTCGAGGGGATTTTGGGAGTTTCTTTTGTTTCCGGTACGAATGCCGACATATCATTATCGCCGTTCATTTGCCTGCGTAATTCTGCTTCCGAAACACCGTATTGTTTGGTGATTCGATCAATTTCCAGCATTTCATCATAGCCGGTGAGGGTTCGTAAAACCGAAATCTCGTGTTCAGGAACGCCTGCCATAGTCAATACAGGAACTTCTGCAATTTCATTGTTCACTTATATTGAGTCGACTGTGTTTGCCGGAAGCCGGAAACCGTGAACTTGGATGTGGAAGATACCATGTGGCCGAAACCCTTGAAAAGATGGCGTGTTGGCCGGCGAAATGAAGGAGGCACCCGAATGGCCCAATCCAAGTTACGAAAGCTTACCAGGAAAACCTTGTCCCAGATGTCTGCAACCGAGCGTTCAGCGTCTGCGCGCTCGCTCACTTGCGGAGAAACCATGTCCCATCCGCACTGGATTTGGGAAGACAGTACCATGCTCGAAGTAATTGAGGGCTTGACAGAAAACAATTGGGACCACCTCTTTGTGGTTGATGCAGAGGGCGCCCCGCAAGGTCGAATCCATGCGGTAGACGTTCTGAAGATTATTGCTCAAAAAACAGTTGATCGAGGTATTGCATGGATGCATCAAATTCCCGCTCAACAACTTGTCAACCAACCCCCAATTACGGTAACAGAGTCAACCCCTCTCCTCAAAGCAGGAGCGTTGATGCTCGCTCATGATTTGAATCAAATCGGCGTCGTTGACAAGAAAGGAGCGCTTATTGGCGTGGTAGGACATAACACGATGGCACGTAAGATGCCGAAGTTCATCTTGTGAAGTTCAAATTCCCCAATACCGCTCAGTTTGAGCTTGGCGGGTTCTTAGCGATCGAACAATGGTCATTGCCATCCACAACACCACAACCCAAATCATTGGGTATTGCAAATCGTTGATGATTTCTTGAACACTGAATTCATACGATTCGCCACGCAAGACCCGGGTGGAAATGACTAGGGCGGTATCAACGAACGAGTAAACAACCATAGCGAAAATTCCGAGAATGAGCAGTCGGCCTGAAAAGGAACCACGCTTCAGTCTTAACAGTAAGAATCCAGCAGTCGATGTTAGGAAAGCGATGACAATCCAAGCCAGAGCAGAATGAACGACTTCTAACCACAGGACAGAAGAGACGACTGTTGACTCTTGGAGATTGTATTCTCTGTATCCTTCTGCTACTGCAAAAATGGCACTGAACACGGTTGCTGTCCAGAGCAATGAAGAAAACATAGCAGCATCCGCATTGTCTCGCATTTCCTGAATAACTTTGTTGACAGTTGCTTCAATCCCGGCACCCTTACTGAGTAAATACAAACCAGTTACCAAGGGCAAACCGCCGATTACGACACCGCCAATTTCGTTTGGTAACATAATTCCAAGCCCGAAAAGGGCGAGTACAAGTCCAACGGGAATCATAATTTTTGAGCGCCATTTCGGGTCTTCCAGCGCTTTAACAATGTAGTAATATGTTCCTTCAATACCCTTTGATTGCTTTACAATAATTTTCTCTACATGGTCGATTCGTACTTGTGATTGAAGAATAGGGAGAACGGATTCATCTTCTGCTCCATCCGTCACAAGAATCGCCTTATCGGGTTGAAATGCGGCGACAACTTCCTCTAACTGGGCGGCTACTGCACGGTCAGAACGAATGCCGACTCGTTCATCACCGGTTAGGATAGCAACCTCCACTTCCTCTTCCTCAGAATTATTTTCTGCGAGGTTATCGTGCTGAGACAACGCTCCAAGCATAGCATTCGTATCGCTTTCTTCGGGGTCGGCGATTCCGAGTTTTAGGGCAGCAGCCATCACTTGTCGCCGCCCGACAACCGGTCCGCGAATTCCCGTTTTCAGACCGAGATCATTATCTCTGTCTACTGTCAAAACGAGTGTTCGAGTCATTGTAATTCACCGGTGGTTGTAGGAACCTAAGCGCGCACCCGTTTCAAAGTCTTCGCGCGATTGCCCGTTATTCAGTGGAATCGGGGTGTTTTTCAACAGCCTCGCTCGCAGATGTAACCAAAGCCAATGCTTCGGCTTCAGCCCGTTGATTTTTCGCCTTCCAACGCTGAGTTGCGCGAATATACTTCAGAGGATGATCTAACCAAGGCTGGTCACATAACCGGTCGTCACCCGGTAGCACCGGACAATTGTGATTCACCTTCAATTTGCCACATCCGGAGGGCGTGTATCCGTGTTGGTAGACGTGGTCTACTTGGTAGGAAGTAGTACTCTCACTGAAATCAGGAGCACCTCTGAAGAAGCCTACACACGACTCCTTTGGTAAGGCTAACGTGGCCGACATTGAAGCAAGGAAAAGACGGCCAAAGTGATTAAGATTGACGCCATTCGCTAATTCAGCAACCGCTTTTCTCATGCAGGGGGGCCAGTCGTTTTCATCAGCTCCAACCAGAGATATCGCTTCTGAGGCCTTTGTAGCCATGAGGTTACGAACCATACCTACCGGCTCGGCGAGCCGAACTGCCAAATCCATAGTAATCTCACCCATCTTTTCTAACGCTTCTTCTTCAACGCCTTTTTTTATTCGTTCGCGAAGCAATCTCGAAAGTTTGGCAGAAGACCCATATTGCGGTTCTTCAAACAATGTGACCCAACCCTCATGCACATCGCAATTCGGCAATCTCCACCTTGAGCCGGTTATTTTTGGGCAGATTTCAATAAAATCACTGAGACCAATCTTCCACAATGGCCCTGACTGTGAGCGACGACGTTGTTGAATTGCACCGCCATAATCTATCGACCCTTGAGACCCCATGGTCGTGTTTTTTTGTTCACTCAGTTGGATATTGGAGATATATGTTCTTGCAATAAGGCCGAGGTTTTTGTGGTCTTTAATGAGAATATGTTCAGCGCGTGCAGCTTCGGCTTGAGCCCATCTTGCAATGAGCCGCTCATCTTCGGAAGCGCAGACGACTAAGCGAGCATAGTAAAATGAAAACGCCTCAATAAGGCGACCTTCTTCGGTGAACAAATCCCCACCTACAACTTCAACCCCCTCCTTTGATTGAATAGAATCAATCAAACGGATTCGTGCACGCGAGCGAGCTTTTTCCATCCAAGAACCGTCAAGTAATTCATCTAAATCGATATTGTGTTCTACTGCCATGCTGCGAATCCAATCACCTGCCTGGGGCAGGAATGGATAGCGAGCAAACGTCACCTCGTCATCAAGAACTGGAAGGGAACTTGGGACGGGCATGGCACTGCTATGCACATCAACAACATAAGAACTTCAACCAAAGAAACGGATGGTTCATGTGCACAGGGCCTGCCGCTAAAGCATGCATGAGGCTCCAACTCCGAGTTCTTTGCATGTTCAAGACATGGTTCGTCAAGCCTTTGGATGGTCTGAAGCGGATGATATTGACAGTGCGCTACAACTGAGAGATGCACTTCACAATCATGACCGCTGGGACAGTTTACATCGTGAAAATACATTGCGAGAGGTAAAAGACCATGTCTTGAAAGCCTCACGAATTGTTGTTATCGGTGCGGGCGTGAGTGTTGAAGACTTGCATGCTTACGATGCGAACACCGCTTTCGTGGCTGCCGATGGTTCAGTCGGTGCTTTGCATGATTATTCCCAACTCCTCTGCATCGTATCAGATCTTGATGGCGGAACACACCTCGATACTGCTGCAGCACACGGGCAAACGATTCTCGTTCATGCCCATGGAGATAACAGGGAAGAATGGCTCGACCGGATTGATAAATGGAATAGCTTCGAATCACCACCGTCTCTTATTCTCTCGCACCAAGTGAACCAAATCATACCAGGAATGCACAATTTTGGAGGCTTCACTGATGGGGATAGGGCTCTTTGTTTCCTCCTTTCACTTGGCGTTGAGGCTCAAAAAATTGAACTTGTCGGGTTTAATCTCGAGCGAGTCGGGCAATGGTCTGGAGTTACTAATGTGCAAAAGAAAATGCAAAAATTGGAGTGGATGGGACGAATCGTTACAGAACTCGGCTTTGGACATTTCCTCAATAAGTGAAAATACATACTCATAAAAGCAAACAGGGGAAAAGGAGATTATGGAGCGAAGAATCCTCAATATGATATTGTGGCCCGTCGCTCTCATTCTTCTCAATTCTCTCTGGTTGGGAATATCAGATAATTCTGCTCCTTATGAAATCAATGACTACGATCACCCAATAGAGGAGCGCATCATCACGTTGGGTGGAGTTTTGGGCCAAGATAAACCGATGCCAGCAGTTTTCGATGTAGAATTTCGGAGTTTAACAGGCGATGAGGGCTCTGCCGAATGGAAACTTTACGACGGTGACGACGTCCTTATTGCTCAATGGTCGGGGGATATCAGCGATGAAAACACTGGCTGGGAAGGTGAACTTAAACCAGGAACATATCGGTTCCAAACGGTGAGTGAGCAGGAAGTTATTACCGAGCAAACACTGTTCATTGAACCATTTGGTGCTTATGTTTTCGAGGGCCACATCGCTCTTTCTTCACTGCTTATTTTTGTCGCATTTGCAGAAACATTCGTGCGTAAAAAAGGCGGAGAGTATCTTGACAAAAAGAATGCTCAAAGCCCTGGTGCCCAAGAGAAAGCACCTTTTTCACATTCCAGCACTGGTATGCCCGAGTACGATGCTTTGACCGTTGAAGATGACCCTTGGCGGACACCAAAGGGATTGTAAGGGCCACTATCGGTTCATTTCACTCGAGAGGAATCGACCCATTCGTCCCAACTGGAATCAAATCCGACATAGTGGATGTGGTACAGAGTTTCGTGTGAACTATCCGATTTCATTTCGAGAATTATTGCATCCCACCAATCCCCATTCCATTCAACTTTCACGTGTTGGCCGGTATCGAAGGGAGTGCTTTGATTTGCGGGGCTTGTTACGGTTGGGCATGGCGCAATTCCCTCTGTTTGGTCGTCAATGACCCATCCGCTTCTTGGCGGAGTGTCTGAAGATGATTTCACTCTGTAATAATCGCCTCGCTTGGTATCAAGACTGTTACGGTCTGCGAGATACCACCACTGATCCCCATTTCCCATTTGCCATCGTAGAAGCAAGACGTCTCCGTTGATATAGCTGAGAACACCATCAAAATCAGTGGCTGGCACATATGTCCCGTTGCACTTAGCAGTTCCAGCGCCTTGTACCGTGAAAAACTGATTGCTCGAATCATTGAAGGGGTGCCCTTCTGGTATATTCTTCCAACCTGTTGGACCTACGACATAAAGCGTGTTTTGAGTTTCAACGTGGGCAGTTGCTCTCTCATCATATGTGACGGCGATAATCTGGCTCGATTGTACAGGTCCCTCGCCGAGTTTAGGATGAGAATAGGCATGGCCATGTAGGCGCCCGTCTCGTATTTCTGCATCTCGAATAACAACTTCTGCTTTGACTTGAACTCCCTCATCTCGCCCAACCATATGTTTTGCAAGTTCACGGTAATCGATCTCAGCATCCATGCCAATTCCGAGTGAGTTAAACTCCTCCATCACTTCATTTTTTGAAAGAGGAGAATCTCCCATTTGAGTGAGAATTTCAAAGTATTTTTGAGCCGAAATGACACCTGTATTCCCTTCGTCAAATACTTCAAACGCTTTGATTAACTCCTCTACTTCAGAAGATTGTTGAAGAAGGAAATCTTGAACTTCGTTTGAATCCACGTCCGCCAATTCAATGCGACTCCATTCAACTTTGTCTTCAATGTCACCGTCGTCAAATAAAATGAGGAATGTATGATCTTCATATTCTTTGGAGATTGTACCCGGATAGTATGTTCCGTAATTCTTCCAATCTACGAGCACTCTGTCACCGGATTTGAGTGGAGGTTTAGCTGGTCGAATGGTACCAGGGGCAGACCCGATGACGACAGCATGCTTCGTTTGCACAATCGAGTTCTGATACGGTACATCAACTTTGTAGGTTCCATCATCATTGATACCGACGACCTTGCAGCGGTCTAACCATCGAGCATTGGTTGGACTGTAATATTCAACGTGGTCGCCAACTTGGAAAGAAGCAGGAAGCTCAACTTCTTCGAGAGGTAATGCAGGAGCAGCGTTTGAACTCTTGTGGTCGAGAACTCCGAGTTGTTTCAGTGCTTCAATAACAGCGGAGGTAACAGCAGTCGCATCGTTATTGACGACGGTATTGTGTATGATGTCGCCACTCATGACAGAGTCTTGCATATTGAGCGATGGCGCTTGCTCGTCAGCACTTGTGGCGTTTGGTGGAGCAGGAATCCATTCGGTACCCGTCCACATAAATTTCCCATCAGGGCTGTATGTGCCATCGGCCATGTATGTTGTAGAGAACATCCCGTTTTTAATTGCTTTAGCCATTCCTTCTCATTTCTTTAATCCGAGAAAACAGAAGTATAAATGCGTACATGGGAAGCCAAAACTATGTCGCAGTCCTATCTAATCGTTGGTGCTAGCAGTGACATTGCCCTCGAACTTGGTTCAAAACTCATCGAAAAAGGTCACGTAATCACGCTTCTCGCTCGCGATGCTGAACGTGTTGAACCACTCGTTTCCCAAGGAGCACACTTTATTCAAGGCGATGCATTAGACAAAGAGGCTGTTTTGAAGGCAGTAGAATTAGCCAATGAGAACGGGAATGGAAAGATTTCCGGCGTTGCTCATTTGGTCGGTTCTCTTGTGATACGCCCCCCTCACGCACTTGCTCTTGATGCTTTTAACGAAGTTATTCATACCAATCTTTCAAGCGCTTTTTTGACATTATCTGTGGCCGGTAAATCGATGCTCCGTAATGGAGGGGGACGGATGGTGTTTACTTCGAGTGTAGCTGCAACATTGGGGCTGATTAATCACGAAGCCATTGCCGCCGCAAAGGGCGGTATTGAATCCATGGTTCGCTCTGCTGCAGCGACCTACAGCCAACGTAATATTCGCGTCAATGCCGTTGCGCCAGGATTGACAGAAACCCGCCTCGCAGAAACAATCCTTCGTTCAGATGCAGTGAGAGAAGCCGCTGTGGGTAAAATTCCTTTGAAGCGCATTAATCAACGCCAAGAAATTGCTTCAAGCATGGAATGGTTATTATGCGATGCGCCGGATAACTTCACGGGGCAGGTCCTCCATCTTGATGGCGGAATGTCCCAATTGAATGGGTGAACACATGACTTGGAAAAATGCTATCAAAACGAAACGCTTGAAAACCGGAAAAACCAAAATGGTAACATTCGGACTCAAAACAGTAATGGTCGGACAACTTGGCGAGGGATACTTTGCTACAGAGGGGCTGTGCAGACACATGCGCTGGCCGTTAGCGTGGGGAGGAAAAATCAAAGATGGGTGTGTTCGATGTCCATTACATCAATCAACATACCATCTTGAGGATGGTGCAGTCAAAGAATGGTCACCTTTCCCGTTGTTTCCCCCTTACGGGAAATTGCTCGGAAAACTTTCCAAACAAAAAGACTTGAAGATTTACGAAACTCGGGTTGAAGATGATTTTCTTCAGGTTCTTGTTGAATAATTAAATTTTCAAATTTGCCTGTCGTGCTAACAGTACGATTTTCATGCTGTGTTCCAACATTGCGGCATTCGCCCAAGCCTGGTCGAGGTCGGCACCAACCGCATAGGCGCCTTTGCCACGAACGACAACGCAGCGCATACCGCCTTGTTTGAGAGCTTCAAGCACTTGTCCAAGGAAATCTTCAGGATTATCTTCATCGGGGTCGACAATGATAACTTTGCCAATTTGCTCTTTTCCAATTACATCAATTGGTTGAACGAGAACCAAATCTTTCTCACTGCTGACTGCAGTTGTAGAAGCGCCATGTGAATGGATAACTGCTGCTGGTCCGCCAGTCACCATGCTCACTGAAGCGAGAATAACTTCCATGATTCGCCAGTCTTGTGGAGCGCCACGAGGTGGGTTTGGCTGTCCGAGTAGGCCCGCACACAATCCTCGCTCATCAAGTCGAGGGAGCATGGTTCGGTTACGGGTAGAAATCATGATTCCAAGATTCTCTGGATGGAGCATTGCGATAGTACCCATGGTTGCTCGAATTAATTGTTCTCGATCGAGTTGGCGTGCGAGTCGGGCAAAATCACTCACAATGTATGCGCCTATGACAATCTCTTCGATGACGGCCGGAGGCATTGGCGGAGTTTCTAACTCTTCGATGACTTCAGCAGCTCCAGCCATAGATTGGCGCAAACGCTCAACTTCGGCATTGAGTCGAGCAATTTCTTGTTCTGCGAGGATTTGCTGCTCGGATAGTTCGGATTGTTGCTCTTGTTCAACAGCCTCAGGGACTTCTTCAGCAACTTCTTCAACAACTTCTTCAACCGCAGGTTCTTCGACAACTTCCTCAACGACTTCAGCAGGTTCTTCGACAACTTCCTCAACGACTTCAGCAGGTTCTTCGACGAGTTCTTCGGCTTCCTCGGTTACTTCTTCAACTTCTTCAGACGTTTGTTCTGGTAGTTGCTCACTGGGGTCGCCTGGCGGACCTGATGGGGGTCCAGAGGGTGGGCTGGTAAGGGCTTCTTCAGGTTCTTCGACGACTTCCTCAACGACTTCTTCTGCCGGAGGGCTGATTGGCGGGGAACCAGGCGGTGGACCGGTCGGTAGTCTGGATGGTCGACGAGATGGCGGTCCAGACGGGGGCCCGGATGGCGGACCGGATGGTGGACCTGATGGTGGGCTCGATGGTGACTCAGATGGGGATACGGAAGGCTCCGGCTCTTCTTCAACGACTTCTTCTTTAGCTGGCGGAGACCTTGGTGGAGAGCCGGGAGGTGGTCCGGGAGGTGGGCCAGAGGGTGGACCTGATGGAGGGCCTGATGGAGGGCCTGACGGTTTTGAATCCTCGACGGCTTCCTCTTCTTGGGGCAGAGATTCTTCATCTATCTCTTCTGTAAGTGTTTCTTCTTCAACGAATTCAGGAGTTTGTAAAGCCTCTTCTTCAGGAGGTTTTT
>CABYOM010000034.1 GCA_902520595.1 uncultured Candidatus Poseidoniales archaeon
ATCGTACTGTAATCCATAACCGAGAGTTGAAAGCAATCGAGTACCCGATTGCGGAACGAGAGAAGTGGATGTACCGGAAATAGTCCAAGCCTCAAGTTGGTCTTTATCCTGACTTGAATAACCCTTTTGACAGCGCATGAAAAAAGTACTTTGGTTTACTTCCAATCCACGCACTTGCTGGCCTGTTTTACCACATTCCCAAGAACTACCGGAGGATGAAGAATATGAATACATATCTTGGCCCCGAGTGTATTGGCCATCTGGCTGGTCTCCAAAGGTGTAAGGAACAATACGACGCTGAGCATTATGCACAATCCACACTTCGTCGGTAGTCCTGTCATACGCGATAGCGGTATAATCAGAATACTGTGGCGATACGTCATATGAATCTATACAGGTCCAAGTATCGTCACGTGAGATATCCATCTCCAGCACACGATGATACTGAGTTGGGGCAGAAGAAGAGTAATGGTAACGATAACCCGAAAGAATCGCAAACATACGCTCATCGTCGGTTATTGTCCAGTCACGGAAACCGTAACTTCCGTAATATGAACTTGGATGAAGACTGGCAATCGTGCACTGTCCTTGGTCGAGGGTTATGACGGATTCCTTAGTTGCGTTATTTGGATAAAGTCTGTGAACGATGTTATGGAATGAGGATGAACTCCATGTCGACATGAAAAGCCAATCGTGATGCTTCAGAATTGCACCTTGGCTTTGTTTCATCAAACTTGATGAAGTTTTGAGAGCTTGCTGGGAAAATCTGCTTTCAGTAGAATTCGAGGTGTGTGGTTGACGAATCGCATAGGATCCATTATCGAGCCAAGCATCGGATGAAGGGTGCTCGACTTCATCATAACCGTGTGGGAAGAATGTTGTCGAACGGTTTGAAAACGCAAGCCCTAGCTCATCGCTTCGGTCATCAGTAGCAGAGGATGAGCCGGAAATCCATTCGTCACGGTCATCTGTAGCAGTCTGACTCCAACCCGTAGCAGATGCACCGGAAAGCGTCAATGAAACATCAGTAACAAGAGCACCCTTCGGCAAAGATACCATAGCACCAGTGTCAGGGTTTGCACCTTGATACAATGCCACATACTCTGTGGAACCATCATGGAGTGAGTAAATGTGGCGTGAAACTCCTGTTGCATCTGCAGAACCGACGACAACATCCGCCATAGGGCCCATTGGAGCGAGTACCATGATGAAGAACAGTACAAACATGACGCCGCGACCGTTCGACAAATCGTTCTGCATGTCCGCTCCCCCTAACAGGCCTTGGAGCCTATGGCCTTTGAATCATGCCCCTACGAATCAAAAAAGAAATCTCATCCAGTTTGACGTGAATCATAACGAATCGGTGAAGAATCTCCACGTATTCCATCTTCTTCATCGTCATGTACTTCGAACCAATCAACCATCCAATCACCATCTGTATCCCAGTTCGTTGGGTCAGTACCTTCTGCGATGTGATCGTTGTCTAAGTCAAGCAGATACCAGCCAAATTCATGTTCACCGACGGCTCTCACCGGTGCAGTGTTTGGCGAACCAACGTAATACATATCCCATGCATCTGTTCGGTTCCCTGCCAAATGAATTTCATCATCACTTGAATCGAGAACGAGGAAATTCGTATCCCTATCGTCAACGATGTAAGCAAAGCGGATATCATTGGCAAAGGATTTGTCCATCTTCAAGTAATTCTCATTACTTACTCCGGATGAATCAAGCTTCAAGAGTGCAGCCCTTAACTGCCACCACTCTGATACAATTTCGCCATCATAGATCATCCCGCTCAGTCGCACCGCATTCGGAGAGGAAAGGTCTGTGTCCGTAATACTGAAAAATTCTTGGAAATTCGTATAGGGTTCATAGACACATCCGGCACCACTGCAATCCCAATTACCGTCCTGGTCTGGGTCGTAATTTGCATCCACCGGGTCTGCTGGATTCAAGGTGAACCACGTAGAGGCAAGATTTGGTCGTGAGAGTATTCCATTCGAGCCTTGCTGAGATAATGGGAGGCACGAATTGGTATCCGTTGAACATGCTCCACCTGTAGCAGCATCAATCCAAATAACTTGAATTTGTAAAAACGAACTGAAGTTGTCATTTGATTCATTCCATGCTTTAGAATACTCATACCAGTCTGGTATCATATCTCCATCAGAGTCATTGTCACTTGGGTTAATTCCATACTTGAATACTTCACGGCCGTCTGATAAATTGAAATCTTGCTGATGATAAACAACTGCTCCGTTCGAGACTACAGTCGAGTAGGAAATACTGTCTCCATCTGAATCGTTCAAATCTGGGCGAGTCATGTTATCCCACTCCATCCAGTTGGTGAAAGGTAAGTCGCCAAGTCCGGACTGAACGACTGCAGTACCGGGAGTAAATACCCGTTCTGACCAACTGCCTTGCGTGGCTGGCTGATCAAAGACGGTACGGTCGTACCACCCATCACGATCACCATCGTAATTTACATCCCATGGATTGAGAGGATTTGCAGCCCAGTGGTTGATGGTCGTAGGGTCTTCCATTCCGAACACAGCATAGCAATATTCCCACCCGTCTTCAATCCCATCAGAATCAGAATCAGAATTGGTTGGGTCTGAGATACCAAGAAGAGTGCGATTGAAATTGTCTTCATTAAATTCATTGATCATCGCCATTCTGTCCGCACTCGATTGACTCTTAGATGCGAAATCTGTATACAGTGCTTGTTGGGCTTGAAGAAGGTTCATGCCTTGCTCTTCCATGTAAGCCTGCATAGCGTCATCGCCAAAGTTAACGATTCCTTTGTCAACTGGAACTGAGAAACGTTCGAGGTATTTTCCATATGTTCGTGATTCCCATTCACGTAAATTGGAGAAGCGTTCCTCCATCGAGATATTTCCATCTCCATCACAATCGAAACTATCGCCATCGGTATCAAGATTAACGTCACTGTCAATAAGTGGATTCATACTCCATCGATTTTCTTCTAAGTCCCATTCAGTGAACCAATACTCAAAACCGTCATACATTCCATCGTCATCTGTGTCAGGATTTGTTGGATCTGACATTCCAAGAAGTGTGGAAAGAATAGCATTTGGAGGAACTCCTGCTTGCCAGTCGTTGAAGTCGTTTAACAAACGCTTACCTCGCGTCTCTTTGGTGATGAGAATGTTGAATACCCTTTGTGCCTTTTCAGTAGGCTGTTGAACATCTCCGTCAAGATGAAGAAGCGGGGCATCAGAGGGGTGTTCTAACCCATTGGTTGGAGCCTCGACAGCGATTGCAAATTCTTGGCTATCAATCAGCCCATCTGCATCTCCATCGAAACCACCATCACCTGCAACCAACGGATTTAGAGTCCATGTTTCGGCTGTGAGGTTCCATGAGGTGAACAATTGTTCTATGCCATCAATCATGCCATCCCCATCTGTGTCGACATTGTTTGGATCGCATGTCCATCCGGTAAGGTTCACTTGGTCTTGCGTGATGAATGAACCAAAGGAAAACTCAACAGAGTTACCTGGCCATTGTTGCAAAGCAAATGCTGAGCCAACCGTTGTAACAAACCATTGTGGGGCTGATCGGTTTTGGTCTGTTTCGGTATATTCAGGAGCAATGGCGTTGTACTCTTCCCAATTTGCCATTCCATCGTCATCAGCATCTTCCCAACGGTCGGATGAATCAAGCGGATTCAATGTCCAACCATCGTCAAGAACATTCCAGCGAGCAAACCAAATCTCCCATCCATCTGGCATTCCATCTGAATCAGAATCTGCATTGAAAGGGTCCGATGAGCCAACATCGGTAATTGATTGAACGGCTGTAACCGAGCCTGATGCACGTTCACCGAAATTCGCTTCCGGTATTCCAAACGCACTTACATTGGAAAAGAGATCGGTTGAGAAACCATTGGGAAGAGCAACACCATCAAGAGTCTGATTTCCACTGAACAGGTCAGAGCGAATATGGAATTCCAAGTAGTTGACAAAGGCTTCATTGTCATCTAAAACACCATCGTGATTGATATCATATCCGTCTCCGTCTGGATTTTCAAAGAGGTCTGAAGCGTTGAGTGGGTTCACTCCTTGTCGTGAAGGGTCCCAAGTGCAAGCGCCGCCAGATTCCCACCCATCAGGTAATGAGTCGCCATCAGAATCGATATTATTTGGGTCAGCATCATGCCAGTCTAGACTCGCATTCATCGTTTCTCCGTGGGATTCGAGTAACAGGCCTTCAATTGCTGCACTTCGAACAAGCGACCACTGATACTCGCATAGATTTGCCAAACCGTCACGGTCTGCATCCCAATTTGCATCTTCGGCACGATTCGGGTCCAGTGTCCAGTTATTACCGCCGGTGAAGGAAGAACCAATCCATCGGCGGTGATGAATTTCCCATCCATCAGGCATGCCGTCGCCATCACTGTCAAAATTTGTTGGGTCAGTACCTCGGTCGCTGCTGGAAAGGCCGAGATAGGTCGCATTCGCTGCTTGTCCAGCTGCATCGTCACAAATGTACTCCATTTGAACTGTATAGTGGCACCAAAGAGTAGAATTTTCATAAAAGAAACCAAAGTATTCACTTCCATCTCCTAATCCATCACCATCGGTGTCACCCGCTTTCGGATTGGTTGAATTGTAGCCAGCAGGCGTTTGACTGACGAAACGATACTCATCTAAATTCGTCCATAGTCGTTCTAAGAATCCATCACCTGATTGGTCGAGGTCTATACCGTCTCCATCCATGTCAAAGAGTGAGTCCCAAGGATCGGTAGGATCTAAGCCATTGGCGACTTCCCAACCGTCTGGCATTCCGTCGTTATCCGAGTCATTTGCTCCTGGATTCATCAACTCAAGATTCGCATATTGGCCCGGAGCCGAGCCAGTGTAAATTGTCGTATTTCCATCGACGGTGATTGTTTGTATCGTGACGATTTCACCGTAGACCGTTTCCTGATTTTGGAAGCCATAAACTGCTGAATAGTCACCCGAAATTGCCCAAAGACCCTTGCTAGAGCCAATCAAAAGTTCATCTCCAGTAGGGTGAATGGAATGGACGTTATTGTATTCACGCAGATATTTACCTTCGACCCCTGGATGCTCCAATAATCCACTGTGTGAAATCGAATTATCGAGGAGATTCATCATGTGAACTCCAGAAGGGGTTCCGAACCATAAGACCTGAGCATTGTTGGGTGTAGGTCCATCAAGCATCATCGTTCGAACTTCAGCCGGATTTGCAATCATGCCCAGCGAGAGAGAGCGAATCTCATCAATTGCTGTGGGATAAGGTGTGACTTCGGGGGTGTAATAAAACCGCCATGTCGGTTCAAACGCACCGCGAGCGGTAGAAGTCTCACCGATGATTAACCCACGGTCAGTTCCTACATACAGCGTATTGTTTCCACCACCTGCTGCACCATGTGCGATCCCAGTTACGGTTGCGTTCGATTGACTAAGGGCTGTTTCAAGACCGATTGCAATAGAATATTGTTGGGCGATTTGAGAGAGTGTAGTGACTTCAAAAACAGCTCCTTGACCAGATTGACCCAAACCGAGGATTTGCTGATTTTGGCCTTCAATGTTTAACACTGTGAGTGCATGAATCTCATCAGATAGTGACCAAGACCAACTTTCCAATGGCGCAATATCCCCGTTAGCTTGGAGAGGGGCGACTGCCAGTCCAACATTAGTTGCAAAGGCCAAAGCATAACTTGTATCTTGCAATGAAAGAAGGAGGGATTCATGCAATTCCACGCCTTGAGGCATCCAGTGATCATAATTTACAGACTGTTCAAGATCAAACACCGTCACACCGTATCGAGTTGTAGAATAAAGCATTGTTCCATCACTTTCTAAATCACGAAGGTCGTAGTGAAGTAGACTCATCTCATCTGCAGGAGTGACAAAACTAAGAGGCATTGGCGACTTCCCAACCGTCTGGCATTCCGTCGTTATCCGAGTCATTTGCTCCTGGATTCATCAACTCAAGATTCGCATATTGGCCCGGAGCCGAGCCAGTGTAAATTGTCGTATTTCCATCGACGGTGATTGTTTGTATCGTGACGATTTCACCGTAGACCGTTTCCTGATTTTGGAAGCCATAAACTGCTGAATAGTCACCCGAAATTGCCCAAAGACCCTTGCTAGAGCCAATCAAAAGTTCATCTCCAGTAGGGTGAATGGAATGGACGTTATTGTATTCACGCAGATATTTACCTTCGACCCCTGGATGCTCCAATAATCCACTGTGTGAAATCGAATTATCGAGGAGATTCATCATGTGAACTCCAGAAGGGGTTCCGAACCATAAGACCTGAGCATTGTTGGGTGTAGGTCCATCAAGCATCATCGTTCGAACTTCAGCCGGATTTGCAATCATGCCCAGCGAGAGAGAGCGAATCTCATCAATTGCTGTGGGATAAGGTGTGACTTCGGGGGTGTAATAAAACCGCCATGTCGGTTCAAACGCACCGCGAGCGGTAGAAGTCTCACCGATGATTAACCCACGGTCAGTTCCTACATACAGCGTATTGTTTCCACCACCTGCTGCACCATGTGCGATCCCAGTTACGGTTGCGTTCGATTGACTAAGGGCTGTTTCAAGACCGATTGCAATAGAATATTGTTGGGCGATTTGAGAGAGTGTAGTGACTTCAAAAACAGCTCCTTGACCAGATTGACCCAAACCGAGGATTTGCTGATTTTGGCCTTCAATGTTTAACACTGTGAGTGCATGAATCTCATCAGATAGTGACCAAGACCAACTTTCCAATGGCGCAATATCCCCGTTAGCTTGGAGAGGGGCGACTGCCAGTCCAACATTAGTTGCAAAGGCCAAAGCATAACTTGTATCTTGCAATGAAAGAAGGAGGGATTCATGCAATTCCACGCCTTGAGGCATCCAGTGATCATAATTTACAGACTGTTCAAGATCAAACACCGTCACACCGTATCGAGTTGTAGAATAAAGCATTGTTCCATCACTTTCTAAATCACGAAGGTCGTAGTGAAGTAGACTCATCTCATCTGCAGGAGTGACAAAACTAAGAGGCATTGATTGGTGAGTACCAAGTTGGTTTCCTAGAAGAACTGATTTCATTCCGGGAAGTACTGAGTTACCACTGTCTTCGTGGACGAAATACTCTTCCAATGTTGACAGTGATTCGCCTAATGCAAGTGCGGTTAACGTCCGACTGACATCTGGTGAGACTCCCCCGTCTCTGTTTGCGTCCCAGCCATCCAAGTCTGGGTCGAGGAGCGCGTTTGTCCTGTTAAGCGGTTCGAGGCCAAAATGGACTTCCCATCCATCTGGAATCCCATCACCAAAGGAAGGGAAAAGTCTGCGAATTGAAAAGCCATCCCAATGGTATCGGTCAGAGTCTGCAAGCAGAGGGTCTGTTCCAAGCCAGAGGTCTTCATCAATTACCATCGTTGCATTTTCAGTGCATGCAGAGAGTAAATTTATGAAAGTGGCATTGGGGCCGGTTGGAATAAATGGCCAATTCTTGAAGACTGAACCTTCGGGTAATGTGGCAGAACACCACATGCCGTCCAATTCTGTCGTATGGTTCAACGGCGCTCCGTAAATGTATTCTTCAGGAGATGAAAAACGTTCAGTCGTTGACAATACACCGTCTCGATTTACATCAAATCCATCTTCATCAGGATCGTCGTAAACATCAGACCCATTCAGTGGGTCGAAATTTTGACACTCATACTTGAGCGAAAAGATGTTGAAACCGCCAACACGTTCACACATGTATGCTTCATATCCATCAGGCATTCCGTCACCATCTGTATCGGATACTCGTGGATCAAGGTAACTGCGCTCGCCTTCACTATCGACAATTCCAGTGAGGCCGCGAGGAAATCCTGGAGCGGTACAATTTGCGGGGTAAGGCCAACAAAATTCTTCAGTAGCATTCAGACCGTCGCGGTCATTATCCAACAGTGCATCTGATGCATTGTTGCTGTCCATCCCAGGCATGACGATGATTCTGCCATCAACGGTACTCCAATTCATCCATTCTTCGAACAGATTTTCATGCACATCTGGAATTTTATCACCGTCGGTATCCGTCGATGGAGGCCTGGAGCCGTCCGTAGTATCTGGATGCAAATTTGAAACCGGTGAAATTGCTGGAAATTGTGACATGAACACCAGACTTGCTACAACGGCAAGTGTGGTTAGAAGAGTGGTTAAACTACGACGCATTTTGATACCAGCCTACGAAGCATACGCTTCGCAAGTGCTCAACCCTTTGAAGACACTTATGAGGGTGATGGAGCGATGTTCGGACAAGTCTTCATTCGTGGACGTAGAAATTCCGCAAATTTAAGCAGGTTTTTGTCCATCAGAAAGGCAACTTGGAGGAGTAAATCGCGAGGTTATCGGCGATTGATGCGGTTTCTTCAAAGACCGTTCGCGTCAGGGTGACAATGATTGAGATGACCATGACACTCACGCACCTTGGTACAGGCAGTCGCGGAAACGCGACTTTGCTTGAAACCGAACAGGCGAAAGTGTTGATCGATCAAGGATTTAGTGGCGCACAACTGGAGAAAAGACTTGGAAGATTGAATCTTCACCCAACAGATATTGATTACATCTTCATTACCCACCATCACGGTGATCATGGAGGAGGTGCTGCACTTTCTCAGAAGCGATGGAGTATGAATATTCAGGCAAATCACCGTACTGCACAAGAACTCGACCTCATGCCCGAACTCACTCATTATTTTGAAGCACTCGACGTTATTCGTGTAAGCGAAGATTTAGCGATACTCCCCGTCCCTGTCCCCCATTCAGGTGCAGATAATGTAGCATTTGTTGCAAGCCATAACGGACAAAGGGCTGCCGTTATTACAGACCTCGGTTCATGGACAGATGAACTTGTGACGCATGTACGTGGTTGTGAACACATTTCGATTGAGGCAAATTATGACCACAATCGGTTAATGAATGGACCATACCCTTACTCTCTCAAAGACAGAATTAGCGGCCGAGGAGGTCACCTGTCAAACGACCAAACTGGGCGCTTTTTGGCCCAGGTTTGTACGCCTGCAACAAAGAGCATTTCACTCACTCACTTGTCGGAGAAAAACAACCAACCACATCTTGCAGAATCTACCGTGCTTTACCACATTGATGAACTGTTTACTGGAGACATCACAATCTCGCTCCAAGACGGCCCTGAGCGCTCTCATTACATCGGCAGAAGTAATGAAAAGGAGCAGCTCAAAAAGCGAACTCCGAGAACTGAATAATTCTCAAAATCACCCCCCTGTGGGGGGGTGAGAGGGTCAATTGCTAAATGATGCCAAAGGTTGTGCCGTGTGTGAACGCACAACCAAACACAGTTTGGCGCCCGTCTCTTCGACGAGACCAAAGGGCGGTAAGTGAAGTTCTTGGCGTAGTGATGATGCTGGCCATGGTCATCACCATTATGGGCGGAGTATGGGTTTTCTTGAATCCCTACATCACTGATTTTGAAGATAATACTAACTGGAACAGCGCAACGGGAATTGCGGAACGATTTGAAGACCGTATTGATGTCGCTGGTGGAGCGCCAGAAGGAACCGGAATTCGTCACACTCTCGCATTGCAGTCAACCATGATTCAATCGGTAGAGAAAGTGGAAACCTGGACGATGTCTGCTGATTTAACAGCGTATGACACGGTCACAGTTCGTGAACAAAATAGTTCTGCTCTAGGGATTTATTCGATGAACGAAACTGCACGAAGCATAACCATTGAAACGGAATATGGTGTTGAAAGTTTTTCGTTTGAAGCATCGCATGAAGAAATTATTGTGAGGCATAACTCAACCCAGCAACACTGGATGGTCGTTACAGTTTATGATTCAGATAGCATTCCAATTCATCGTAGCGTTACCTATCTCCTTTCCGGAATTCAAATCACAACCTCGCTCGGACAGGGAGAACATCAAATTGCTTTGATGAACAATGCGCGAGTAGAAAGGTTCCCAAATGAGCCTTGGAGTGTTTCACATTATCCAAACATCGAAATTGACCCTCTGGTAAACGGTGAGTTTCGTCTCTCACTGGTCCTCAGTGATGTCACAATTAATGGGTCACTTGGCTCTGGAAATAAGATAGGCATGAACATGATGTCACTGGGCCCAATGACACTGTTCTCTGGCGAGGCATACAATGTGAAATTCACGGTTGTTAATTCACTCAATGATTTGATAACACCTCAATATCATGACCGAATGCTGGATGAATACAATCTCAACAGGGCATCTGGAACCTTGGACACCTATGTTGGATATGCACCGTTTTTGAGAGCAAGTGGTGCAGATGGTTTTACAGTTGAAACCCAAGGTGCTCAATTATATCTTGAAATGGATGTAAAGCGCGTGGAGGTATCTCGATGAAGTACAACCTGCAGCGGGACGAGGACGCTGTTTCAGCAGCAGTTGCCACTGTCCTTCTCTTCGGGGGAGTTTTAAGCATCATCGGCATGATGATGGTATCAATGATTCCAGTCATCGAGGAATTGGAAGGATCAATTGAGCGGCATGACATGTCCTCTCAAATGTCGCTGTTAGCGCATCAGACATCATCGTTAAGCGAAAATGGCATGCCCGGTGATTCTACGGAAATCGAACTTATTCCAGTGGATGGCAGCCTAAACTGGAACATGATGCAAAGCAGCATGTGGTATTCTGCGACATGGTTCGACGATACCAGTTTCCGAGTTCAAGGAGCCCTCGATTATGATGACCAGTTCAGCGTACGGCATCCAGAATCAATGAATACTGCAGTTTGTGTTGATGACCTACGTCTCGGACCTGCAAACCCATACATGTTCACCGTTCCAGAATGGGTCGAAAGCGTCTCAATGACTGCATCACCTGGACTTGCTCTACCTCTAGGACCTATAGAAATCGAAATTTGGAATCAGACGACCAAGCAATCTGAACTCGAACTTATGGTTGACGGAATGCATATTGTCGATACCAGCCAATCTGGAGAAATAGTCATTCAGTCTTCCCACGAACTGCATCTTCTACTCTCGCGAGGAAATGGAGGGACTGCCTTAATGCAAGCAAATGATCCCAATCCAGTCGATTTAACCGGCACATCTTGGTCGCTTCCATTGCCAGCTGGAAACAATAAAATCCACATATTGAGCGAAGTTGCAAATCAAATAATTGTCACCAACCAAACCTCCAATTCACACTATGCATTACCTTCAAATCAAAATCGCGTAGGAGTAGATTTCACGCATCAGTTCACCCTTGACACCCCTGAAGTAGTTCACATTACGACCAGCGCACCCTCAAGGCTTCTTCTTCAAACGAATACTGAAAGCAATGTTGGTCAAACCGCCTGGCCGAGTGCCGATGGGCAATATCTTGGTCATTCGTTTGTAACGCCATCACTTGAAGGTGAATTGGTCTTCACCAATCCCGGTCAGACAAGTGTCACCGTGACTTGGAGAGGTGGTGGAGTTTCTGTTGCTGCAAACCAAAGTCTCAGTTTTGATTGGCCTCCTGCAGAAATTGATGGCGCTCCTATGCTGGATGCCAATGGAGATGTTTTCGTTTCGTGGCGAGCTGAGACGAACAGTTCTGGATTGCAAGTCATTCCCGCAGATGATACGGGCGCACTGTCGGGACAATCTCACACAATCCACGCAGAAGGTACGAATGAACAGCAAATTCACCTGGTTCGAGCCGGTATGATTGTGGATTGGAATTTAACCGGTGCGAGCAATGCTAATGGCTCACTCTATGATGAAAATACCCAGCGAACATTGAACGTAAATCAGGGAGTCAATACATTGGATGTAGAAGAAGGTCATGCACTACGGCTCTATCTGTTACGTGGACAAGACGGACTTATCCAAGCACACCATGATGGAGCACAACGATGTCTGTCAATTAACGTTCAGGCGAGTGGATGGATTGCAACTGAGTTACCTTGGCAATCAATGAGTGGGAGAAGCCAGGTCGATCTCAAAAATGCATGGCGTTCTGGAAATCATCCAGCAAGTATGCAAATTACTTTGATTGGGGTTAACGGTGCATCAACACATGCAAACCTCGGAACCGTCTGGGGATTCCATCTCTCTCGACTGAGTTACGAGTTCACCTCCTCAATTGTTGGAATGGAAGTGGCGTATGTCGGTGGTGCTGTTGTCACCAACCATCCGGAATTTGAACCATACATCGTAGTATCTCCGTCCGACCGAGGGGGGCCCGGTCCAAGATTTGCTGCAACTATACCTTCACTTCATCCAACTCAGGACAGTGTCAGTGGTGCTGGGACAATGAATTTGGATATCGAATTAGTCGACCGCTCATCGCTTGCCTCGACCATTGCCTATGAAGTCCGACGAGGATGGTCAAGTCCCTACGGAGTTGCTATCGCTGATGCTTCAGCCGATGGATTGGAATCTAGTGAAGACTGGACAGTATATCCTGGACGAATTGATCTGTTAAGTGATTATGTTGGATGGGTACCAGACCCATCTTATGCAACCTCAGAAGCTGTTTGGCACACAAATGGTGAGCCAATACAATTCACTCTTCAAATGGCCGCATTAAATGCACACATGACGGAGGTCATCTCATGAAATCAAAACGATTGATGCAGGATGAACGGGCTGCTGCAACTGAGTTAGGTTACATATTCACGTTTCTTTTGGGCGTCTTGCTTCTGACCATGTTCAGTTTGTGGGCCTACGAGATAGAGACTGCAACGCGTGAACGGTGGAATGAAAATGCGATTCAGTCGAATCTTGACGACCTTGCTGCTGCGGTGGAGCGAGCAGACGAAGCAAGTCGCATGGGTGCAATAGATTATGCTGAAAAAGTCACCTGGAGGCTCACTGAAGCGGATGAATCTCAAATGAAAATTATCTTGACAGATACCTCAATTGAACTGATAGATGAAGGGGGTGCATTGGATACCAATGTTTCAATCTCTGGCACTGGAGCCGGTGGCCATCAAGGAACCGTCGTTCTAGCGGGCGTAACTTCAGTGTGGGTCGTACATTCCGATGGAATGACAACCTTGCAATACGATAGACCACAGACGTATGACTGATTATCGGCCCATCACTGCTGCATGAACCTGAGCTTGTACTTCCTTCATGCGGGATTTTGCGCCCAGTTCTCTGAAAACAGATAACGCTCTTTGAAGGTACTCCATTCGACGGGGCTTATCTGGAGCAACACCACCAAGACGTGAAAGTAATTCTCCTATTTGCATACGGAGGTCGTTCGCTTCTGCGATAACCAGCGCCTCACGGTAATGTTCCATAGCATCCTCTGCGCGCCCTGAATCTTGCAAAACTTCTCCAAGAAGAATCGTGATTTCAACAAGTGACAACAAGTCGCCCGCTTCACTCATGGTCTCAAGCGCAGTTGAATAATGGTGAGATGCGACATCTGCATCACCTACTTTTGCGTAATATCGGCCAAGAACCGCTTGGGCGCGAGCGTGCAACAAGACGTCGTCACCACCATCTGTATTCTCAAATGCTTGGAGAGCATGATCACGGGCACGATCAATTTCATTCAATTCAATGAATGCACGGGCAAGTGTAAGTTGAGTACCTACAAGTTCAGCATTCTTGGAGCCTTTCAAAATGGTTTCAACCTCACCGTAGGCTTCCAATGCTTTCGACAAGTCATTTTTACGCCGTAGTAAATAACCCATGTTGTTATACGAACGTGCAGCTCCTTTTTCATCCCCAAACTGAATAAATTTCTCAAGTGCATCGTGGTGCATCGAAAGGGCCTTGTCGGTGTCACCTTGCTTGAGGGCAATATCTGCTAATGCAGAAAGAACTTCAGCATCAATGCGTGTTGCTTTCGAAGAACCCGTCAAAGACTGGGTCGACAAAAATATCTCTTCAGCCTCCAAGAAGCGACCGAGGAGTACAAGAATTTCACCGCGTAATTGCAAAATACGAATCTGTATCTCTGTATTGAGTGATTCAAGCGACAGGCCTTCAATTAAACTCAGTAACTCCATGTGTCCTTGAGCAACGAGGTCACGACCCTCATCAGCAATGAGTAACGCAGCATCTGCTCCCTTGTCGCTGCGAATTAAGTGATAGATGTGTTCAATGATGATACTTGCAGTGAAATTTTGCTTCTCATACCACAGGCAACATTTTGCATGGAATTCTTTCTTGGTCTTCGCATCTAAACTGCGAAGTAAGAATTCGCGAATCAAATCGTGAACATCATAGAAATCGACATCACCCTGCCGAGCCAACCCTTGTTCGACAAGAGAATCCAATTCATCGGTATCCAAACCCTGCTCAGCCAAAGCACTCAAAGCAACAGGTTCCCGATAAATTGCCAGAGCGGAAAGAACACGCTTTTGCTCTCCACTTAATTTTGAAAAGATTTCAACGGTGACATAATTCTCCAATGTTTCATGGTAAGCACCAGCGGATGCACCACGATTAATCAGTTCTAAAACCAGAGGATGGCCTCTTGAAAGTCCGTGGATATGGAGCCATTGTTCGTCTCCAAGATTTTCAAAACTGCTCAGAAGTTGCCTTCCGGCATCCGAATCCAAACCATCGAGTGGAAGAACTAAACTCGCAATTCTTCCTTCAGCATCCTTTGCTGGCACAACAGGCTTGAATGAACGGGAAAAAATCACGAGTCCAATTTCTTCCTCACTACCCAAGAGTGCTAAGGACATCGCTTGGAATGTTTGGTGCAATGTAGTGTCAGCAACTTTGTGAAAATCATCAATGACAATCAATGTTGGCGTACCCTCGAGGGAGTCAACAAGTAGCCGTGCTGCATCTGCAGGCTGAGGGACTGGAGTTGCAGCCAAGTAATCAGAAAAGGTCGAATCCCCGATATTTGCCAGCCAATCTGCAACTGCCTCAAAGAACGAACGCGAACTCTCCCAATCTTGACAACGATGGTAAAGCAAATTACGCCGGTGCATAAATCGCTCAATCAATTTAGAAGCGATTGTTGTTTTTCCTATCCCAGCAATACCGGGTACCAACAAAGTAGTAGCTCGGGCATCAACGAGGCTCACCATATTGTCCAACTCTTTTTCTCGACCATAGAAATGCCGAAGCCGAGGGAGATCTCCGAGTGAAGTGACGAGTTGCTTTTCAACATGTTTCGAAAGGTCTCGTTCTACTAAGTCGGCAGACAGAGTTCGAGTATCCAGTATGCAATTGTCATCCATGTAACGAATAATATCTACGGGTCGCATCGAGAAATCAAGATGGTCATTAATTTCTCCTAATGTTGAATTTATGATGTTACCATCGGCCATAATACTTCGAAGCTGAAATTCCCTTAACCGACTCCAAGTTTCTTCTGAAACATTGATTCCCGGGTCGGTGAGAAAATACGCCTTTCGCTTTCGAGAAACGCCTGCAACGTGGGCCTGCCGCTCGATAAGAAGTCCTTGGTCCTTGAGTCCGGCGATAGCACGGGGTACGTTGGAACGGGCGATAGCCACAGCATTGGCAATTCCCATTTGCGAAAGTGCAAATGGAACTTCAACACTGCTCTTGAAATCAGAGTAATCAAGCAGGTGCAAGAGGATTCTTTCCTGCACTCCTGGTTTGGGTTGTACAGCCATAATCTTCTCTCCAGTTTTCCTCCGCTTCAATACTTCCCCTTTCGTGAGCGATGAGACTTCACTGTTCAGGGACATAATTTGGGTCTGGGACCCAGTTATTTGACTCTGCATCCCATAGCCATCCTGGATGTTGAGATGCCTGTGGAGTGCTGGCTACAACTTGTTGGACCGCTACAGGTGTAGAAGCAACTTGATTCGAAGGAATTGCGGCAGATTCTTGGCGAGCTTTCGCCCAAGCATATGGGTCATCAGACGCCTTTTCTTCTGCAGAGGATAAATCTGACTCTTCATCAAACTCTTCATACTCGACTTGGAAGAAGAACATTCCTGCACCCAAGAGTGCAATAACCCCGACAGCAATTATCG
>CABYOM010000035.1 GCA_902520595.1 uncultured Candidatus Poseidoniales archaeon
AAGACTTTAGTGTTCAAGAAGATGAGTTGGAGGACGACTTCTGAGGTGATTGATTATGGCAGGAAAACAAAGTACACTCCGAACAATTGTCAACCGTAACGTTGAACGCCTTCTGGTCAAGGAATTCTTGATGGAGAACACCAAGGGAGCCGGTTTTGGCGACCTTGTTATCCGACGAACACCTCAAGGAACTGAAGTGACAGTTCACGCTGAACGCCCAGGTATGGTTATTGGCCGTAAGGGTAAGATCATCAACGAACTTCAAAAGCGCCTCAATGAAGAATTCAACATTGAGAACCCTAAACTGAAAGTGGAAGAAGTTGACCGAAAGGCTGCAACTTTGAATGCTCAAGTTATGGCTGAGAAGATTACATCTGCTCTCGAACGTGGATGGTATTACCGCCGTGCAGGTGCAAGTGCAGCACAGAACATCATGGAATCCGGTGCTCGTGGCGTCATTGTTACCGTTGCAGGTAAGTTGACAGGTTCACGAAACCGAACTCAAAAGTTTATTCTCGGTCACGTCAAGTATTGCGGTGAAACTGCTCTACAACACATGGACAAGGGTTACTCAGTCGCAGTTAAGAAACTTGGAACCATTGGTGTCACTGTTGAAATCATGCGCCCAGGAACCCGTCTACCTCACGAAATCAGCATCTTCTCTGATGAAGAACTCCGAATTCGTGAAGAGCAAGCAGCTGCCGAAGCAGCAGCACCCCAAGCAGCACCAGCGGAGGCGAGTGAATGAGTCACGTTTCAAACCGAGAAATCGCTTCGATGAGTCAAGAGGCTCGCGAATCTCGTCTTCTTGAACTTCAGGAAGAGTTGCTCCAACTTCGTGCTGAAAAAGCGCTTGGTGGCACACCTTCGAACATAGGAGCATACAAGGCTACACGCCGAAGTATCGCTCGACTCAAAACACACTTGAATAACAACTGAATGAAAAAAAGGAGAAGAAAACAATGGCGGCTATCTGTAACACTTGCGGACTCCCAAACGAACTCTGCATTTGCCAAGAAATAGCCAAAGAACAACAAAAAGCACTCATTTCAACAGACCGAAGACGCTATGGGAAAATCGTAACAAAGGTAGAAGGAATTGATGACACAGCTATTGACATTAACAAACTCGCAAAATTACTCAAAAACAAATGTGCAGCAGGCGGAACAGTGAAAGGACGAACAATTGAACTTCAAGGCGATCACAAAAAGAAAGCAGCAGGTGTACTCAAAAATAACGGATTTAATGTGGAGGTGCGATGATATGGAAATCTACAATTCAACTTGGATAGGAACGACATTGAACGTCGTTGAATCCAGCGATTCAACTCTTGTTGGTCGCTCTGGTGTCGTGTTACACGAAACCAAAAACACGCTCGTTCTTCTCGAAGGTGACTCTCAAATCACTCTCGGAAAGGCAGCAATCACATTCACTATTGACGACAGCGATGTCGTCATTCAAGGCGCGCTCGTGGGTCAGCGCCCAGAAGACAGAACCCACCGAAAATACAGGAAGGCCTGATACCATGCGAGACATCGGAATTGACGTAAAAAACCCTACCGGCGAGTGGGATGGAGATGCAAATTGCCCGTTCTATGGGTCCCTTCGCTTGCGCGGTCAAGTGCTCGAAGGAACCGTTTCAAACATTGGAATGCAAAAAACGATCACCATCAAGCGAAACAATGTCCGCTACATGGAAAAGTATGAACGATTCGAAAAGCGCACAGGCTCTGTTTCCGCACATTTGCCAGCTTGTATTGGTGAAGTAAGTGTCGGCGATTCCGTCAAAATCATGGAATGCCGCCCTCTTTCAAAGACCATCTCTTTCTGTGTTGTTGAAAACTCTGGAGGTGAGGCTTAATGCGTGGAATTGCAGGTAAGCAAACCCGTGGTCTCCCAACTGCAGCACGTCTTCACGTCGCTGACAACACGGGGGCAAAGATTGTTCAAATTATCAACATCCTCCAACTTGGAAACACCATTCGCCGATATCCGGCTGGTGGCGTAGGTGACCTTGCGAAAGTTTCGGTCAAGAAAGGAAATCCTGAAACCCGTCGACAAATGTTCAACGCTGTCATTATTCGCCAGCGCCGTCCTTTCCGCCGGGTTGACGGAACATGGGTACAATTCGAAGACAATGCTTGTGTCATTACCAACGAAAAGGGTGATGTTCAAGGGTCTGATATCAAGGGACCAGTTTCCCGTGAGGCAGCAGAACGCTGGCCTCGTATTGCGGCTAACGCTAAGCAGATTATTTGAGGTGAGATTATGGTAAAAAGTATGAAACCAACGAAACAACGAAAGGCACATTTCAATGCTCCTCTCCATGAGAAGCGCAAGCGCATTTCAGCCCGCCTTCAACTTGACAAACCCGATGCTCGGTTCGACGGTGTTCGCACCGTAACCGTTCGCGTCGGAGACACCGTTCGTGTCACGCGTGGCGATCTCTCCAGCGGAGGCAAGCGTCACGGAGGCAAGCGAGGAGCTGACCCATTGTCAGGTCCAGTGATTCGAATTGATTCAGAAAAGGGTCGCCTTTACATCGAAGGTGCCAAGGCCAGTAAGGCCGATAACAAAGAAGAGGCGGTTCCGGTCCACTCTTCCAATGTCGTTGTCGTCAAACTTGACGAAACAGACAAGTTGCGTGTTCAGCAACTTACCGGTAACAGGAGTTGAAAAATATGGGAAGCAGTAACCACTTGAAGCGATTAGCCATGCCCCGTAGCTGGCCTCTTCCACGTAAGACCAGTATTTGGGTGACACGTCCAACTCCTGGTTCACATTCACTTGAATTGTGCATGCCAATCAGTTTGGTCATCCGAGATGTTCTCGGTTATGCTCGTTCAACTCGTGAAGTTCGTCACATTTTGCATAACGGTCACGCCCTTATCGATGGTCGAGTCTGCAAAGATGTCCGTCGAGGCGTTGGCCTCATGGACGTTTTGACACTTGGTGAGACCAATTACCGATGTGTTCTTGACCACAATGGACGACTCCGATACCGAACCATTTCTGCTGATGAAGCAGCATGGAAGGTTTGCCGAATTGAAGGCAAGTCTACTATCAAGGGCGGTAAAACGCAATTGAATCTTCATGACGGTCGTAACATCATCGTCGATGATGCTTCTGAATACACAACCGGAAGTTCACTCAAGATTTCTCTACCAAGCCAAGAAATCCTTGAACACATTAAATTCGTAGACGGCGTTCGATGCTACCTTATTGGTGGAGCGCACGTTGGAGGATTTGCTCACATGAAATCATACGAAGTGAAGCGCTCAAGTATGCCTAACGAAGTCGTGTTTGACGACTTCGGAACGGTTGTATCCAACGTATTTGCAGTTGGCGACTCAACTCTACCCCACACTGAGGTGGTTGAATGAGTGAGTCAGCGAACCCAATGTCCATGCCACGAATCACGAAAGTGAGCGTTAATATTGGTGTTGGTGAAGGTGGAGAACGCTTGGTCAATGCCGAGAATGTTCTCGAACTTGTTACCGGTGTCAAACCTCAACGCACTCTAGGGCGTATCCAAAACCGAGACCTCAAGGTTCGACAAGGTGCTCCAATTGGTTGTAAAGCAACCATGCGAGACACTGAATCCATCAAGAAGTTCTTGACCGATGCTTTCTGGGTTCGAGAAAATATGATTCCAGCATGGAATTTTGATCGAGAAGGTAACCTTTCATTCGGTATCCGAGATTACACCGATTTCCCTGGTCAGAAATACGACCCAGATATTGGAATCTTCGGAATGGATATCACCGTTGTTCTTGAGCGACCTGGCCACCGTGTCAGTCGTCGTCGCAGGGCAAAGGCGAAGGTCGGAATGGGCCACCGCTTAGACGCAAAAGAATCACGTGCCTGGTTCACAGAACAATTTGGCATCACAATCATGGAGGAATAAGAATGGCAAGAGATCACGGAGAAAGAATTGGCAGAACGATTGGATGCCGACGCTGTGGACGCCGCCGCGGATTGATACGCCGACACGGGCTTCGCCTGTGCCGTCAGTGTTTCCGAGATGTCGCTCCAGAAATTGGCTTTAAGAAAATGAACTAAGGAGGAGAAAGATATGCAATTTGATCCACTCAACGACGCACTCATCAAGATGTACAACGCAGAGCAAGCGGGTAAGTTCAATGTTGAACTCGCACCAGCTTCCAAACTGCTTGGTAACGTTCTTGAAATTATGCAAAAATCAGGCTATGTAGGCTCTATTGACCGGACTGAAAACGGTCGTGGTGGCACATATCTGGTTGAACTTCGCGGCGCAATCAACCGTTGTGGCACAGTAAAGCCACGACACAGTATTCGTCGCCAAGAATACGACCAATGGGAGACACGCTACTTGCCTGCTCAAGACTTTGGTCTTTTGATTCTCACAACGAACTCCGGTATCATGCATCACTATGATGCAAAAGATGCCCGTATAGGTGGTAAGCTACTCGCTTACGTATATTGAGGTGAATAATATGGTAAAACTCGACAGAATCGAACACATCGTGACCATCCCTGAAGGCGTTACTGCCTCAATCAGCGAAGATGGCGTCGTCACTATCCAAGGACCGAAAGGAACCTTGTCCCGAGAATTCACAAGCACTTTCATTCAACTGTTCCAAGACGGCAGTGGATTGATTGTCCGAGTAGACATGCCCCGCCGTAAGCAACGTGCGCTTGCAGGAACATGGAATGCACATTTGAACAACATGGTAAAGGGTGTTACTGAAGGTTTCACATATACCTTGAAAGCGGTTTATTCTCACTTTCCTATGACGCTAGCAGTCAAAGGCAATACCTTTGTGGTCAACAATTACTTTGGAGAAAAAGTCCCCCGAAATGCAAATATTCTTTCGGGAGTCGAAGTAAAAGTCAGCAACAAGACTGAGGTTGCAGTTTCAGGCATGGACAAGGAACTTGTCGGTCAGACAGCTGCAAACATCGAAAAGTGCGCTACGGTCAAAAACCGAGATCGCCGTGTATTCCAAGATGGAATATACCTCATCAACAAGGAGTGATATGAATGTCCGAAGATTATGAAAACATGACTGTTGCACAACTCAAGGAACTTCTCAAGGAAGCTGACTTGCCAGTGTCTGGAAAGAAAGCCGACCTCATCGCACGTTTGGCTGAGTCCAGTGCTGTTGAGGAAGTTGAAAATGAAGATTCCATTGAAGAAGATTGGGACGATGATGAAGATTGGGATGACGAGGTCGTTGAAGGCCACGTAGCCAAGCAAAAGCCAGTCCTCGATGACGAGATGAAAGCTGCTTTAGCACTCCGTACCGAACAGAAGAAAAAGACTCCATCTTTCCGTCGAACCGAATGGTTCCGATACAAGCGTCTCTCCCGTTCTGGCTGGAGAGCACCTCACGGAATGGACAGCAAGCAACGACGCAATTACAAGTATCGTAGCGCCCTTGTTCGTGTTGGACACGGTAAGGTCGCAGCAGCTCGAGGTCTCCATCCATCCGGATTCCGGGAAGTTATGGTGCAAAACACCGCTGACTTGGAAATCATTGATCCCGAAACCGAAGCAGCACGCGTCGGTCGCAGCGTCGGTGGTCGAAAGCGAGAGCAAATCTACTCACGTGCCGATGAACTCGGTATTCGTGTCCTTAACCGAAGGAGGGATGTTTGATGCAAATTACCAATCAAAAGCGCCTTGCTGCTAAGTTGCTCAAGTGCGGTGTTCACCGTGTTTGGATTAACCCAGCATATCTTGACCAAGTTTCTTCAGCAGTTCAGACCGATGATATTCGTGAATTTATTGAAGAAGGCTGGATTAAGGCAAAGCCGATCAAAGGGACTTCTCGTGTTCGTGCACGTCTACGTATCGAACAGAAGCGTAAGGGGCGCCGTAAGGGTCAAGGAAAGCGTGCGGGTACTGCTAACGCCCGTAATCCTCGCAAGAACCGTTGGATGCGAACGATTCGTTCACAACGCCGTGTTCTCAAAGAAATGCGTGAAGATGCGACTATTAAGCCATCCCAATACCGCCGTTATTATCTCAAGGCTAAGGGAGGATCTTACCGTTCTATTGCTCACATGCACTCTCAGATGGCCATTGAAGGTGTAGAACTCAAAGGAGGTGAAAAGTGATGCGAGGAACTCGTCGTCGCTCCGTCTTCCGTCGTCGTAAGGCAGGTTTAACCGACTATCGTCGCCGATTGAAACTCCTTCGTGGACGCAAGCCTCGTGCTGTTGTGCGTGTCTCTAACACCCGTACGACCTGCCAACTTGTTACATGGGCCGCTTCTGGCGATTTAGTGACAGTTTCCGTTACTGGCTCGGACTTGTCGAAGAAATACGGCTGGCCAAATGACTTCTCCAAGAAATCCGTCTCTGCATCCTATTTGGTAGGTTATGCAATGGGTAAGGCTGCAAAGGCACAAGGTGCTGAAGAAGCAGTTCTTGACATCGGATTGGCTGCCAGCACTCCTGGAAATCGTGTCTTCTCTGCTCTCAAGGGCATGGTTGATGCAGGACTTGAAATTCCACACGGCGAAAACGTGTTGCCTGATGAAGACCGAATTAACGGTTCTCATATCAGTGGCGATGTCGCAGCCGCAGTTGAAACAACTAAAACCAACATCGAGGGGGCATACTGATGACAGACGAAGAAATCATACAAATGGCACCGGGGCTTATGCAAGCTCTCGCACCTGATGAAGTTGAAGAAAATCCAAGTGGCCGTCCACGTCGTCGTAAGCAAGACGATCCTATGTCTGGTCTACGTAAGTGGGTCCCTAAGACACGATTGGGTCAAATGGTTATGGCTGGAAAAGTCTTGACTTATGAGCAAGCACTGGCAACAGGGCTTCCGATTCGTGAAGTTGAGATTGTTGACGCACTGATTCCGAACCTCGAAGACGATGTTATCAAGGTCAACATGGTTCAAAGAATGACTGACAGTGGACGGCGTGTTCGCTTCAACGTCATGGCTTGTGTTGGAAACCGAGATGGCTATGTCGGACTTGGAATGGCAAAAGCAAAGGAAGTCGCTGCTGCAATTCGCAAAGCGATTATCGCTGCTAAACTCAACCTTATCGCAGTTCAGCGTGGAAACGGTTCTTGGGAATCCTCCGCTGGACCTGGAACTTCGGTTCCATTCAAGACCAACGGTCGTGCTGCATCAACTCGAGTTACTTTGATGCCTGCAGCAAAAGGTAAGGGACTCGTTATCGGAGAAACCGGTAAGCGCGTTCTTGATCTCGCTGGCGTTTCTGACGTTCTTTCTCGAACCAAAGGCCAAACTCGAACAACCATCAATTACGCTGCTGCTACATTCAACGCTCTTCAAAACATGAACACTACTCGTGTTTCAAAAGAAGCGAAAGAGCGATTGTTTATTCACAAGGGGAGGCTTCTTGAATGAGTTGGATTGTCGTAAGGGCTCGAAGTAACGTCGGTGTTGAACGCCGTATCAAAGATACGATGTTGCACATGAACCTGACCAAAGTGAACCACGCTGTTATCATTCCTGAGAATGACCAATACCGTGGAATGCTTCAGAAGGCGAAGGATTACATCACGTGGGGAGAAGCAACTCCTGAACTTGTTGAAATGATGCTTTCCGGCCGTGGTCGCATGGTTGGTGACGCACCATTGACTGATGCACTCGTTGCAGAACATACCGATTACAAAGATATCAGTGCTTTTGCAAAGGCAATTGCCGCTGATGAAACAACTGTCAAAGCAATTCCCGACTTGAAGCGAGTGTTCCGACTTCACCCACCTCGAGGCCCTAAGGGCTGGGGTGGAATTAAGCGTTCATTTGTTGTCGGAGGGGCACTAGGCTCCCGAGGAGATGAAATTGGTGCGCTTGTTGAGCGTATGATTTGAGGTGATTATGATGGGTACAAAAGCAAACAAACATCGTGGACGAAACCGATACCATGGACGCGGTAAGAAAGCTGGCCGTGGTGCTGGTAAGCGTGGAGGTCGTGGTAATGCCGGAATTAACAAGCATCGTGTCATGACTCGAATCAAGTATATGCCAAATCACTGGGGTATGCATGGATTCAACCGACATCCAACACTCCGTACTGTTTACGTCACTGTTAACGTGAGCCAACTTGAAGATATGGCGAAAGGCAGCGACACAATCAACTTGACTGAAATGGGAATTGACAAAATTCTTGGTAGCGGCCGAATCAACACAGCCCTCAAAGTGGTTGTTGAAGAAGCAAGTGCTCGAGCTGTTGAAAAAATTGAAGCCGCAGGTGGAAGCATCGAAGGCGGCGACGATGATACATGGGAAGAAGAGTGATTCCCAATTACAATAAGGAGGAAGAAGCATGAAACACAAACCAATGCCATTAGCAGTAGCCATTTCTGGACTTCTCTATTGGGGACTTCTCGTCTATTGGGTTTCTGATGATTTGCAAGCAGGATTCGATACTGCGAGTGGTGAAGCAGCAATATTTGGTCTGATCTTTTCACTTATTTATGTCGGCTACTTGATGGCGTGTCTCACGATTGACATGCCAGAAGGCCTCAAATCAATGCCTGTCGTTGGACGATACGGTAAGTTGCTTGGCTGGCTTGCAATGCTCGGTCTTGCCGCTTGGTATGTCCGTCCATCCGCATGGGGCGGCTATGATGAAGGTGTAGGATTCTTCCTCGTGGGAATTTGCCTGCTTGGATTTGGTGCTGCGGCTATTCTCGTTTGTTTCATGTGGAGTGGAGATGACAGCAGTCGTCTCTATGCTCTTCGCCGTTTCGTTGACGTTTACCCAACCATCACGAAGCCAGAACGGCACGTTCGATTCAACGAAAAGATGTGGACGACCACTTTCGTTCTCATCATCTACTTCGCAATGACCAATGTCATGCTCTACGGTCTGTCCGGACAAGCACTGGATTTGTTCAGTGGATTCCGTTCGATTATGGCAGGTGCTTCTGGAACCATCATGCACTTGGGTATTGGACCGATTGTTACAGGTTCGATTATCATGCAATTGTTTGCAGGAGCTAAAATCATCCGACTTGACTTGAGTAACTCTGAAGACAAAGCAATGTATCAGGGTGTTCAGAAACTTTTGGTTCTCATTATGATTCCAATTGAATCGATTCCACAAACATACGGTTTCCTTGACCCTCAAGAATTCCTTATCGACACATACGGTCTAGGTTGGGCAAACTTCGTTATTGTAGCTCAACTGTTTGCTGGTTCATACCTGGTTTTCCTACTGGATGAATTGGTCAGCAAATGGGGTATTGGTTCCGGTATTTCCTTGTTTATTGCAGCAGGTGTTGCTCAATCAACCTTCGTTGGAACTCTCTCTCCACTCCCAGCAACCACTGGCGTTCCTTACTCACTTCAAAACCCACCATCTGGAACATTACCGATGATTTTCTACATGTTCCGTGAAGCAACCAATGCTGAAATGATTTCAAGCAACGGGTTTGAACAGATCTTGCTGACGCACGTCAATCCTGTAGCCGCGCTGTTTTCATCGGTCGTGGTGTTCCTAGTGGTGGCCTACGCTGAATCAAGTAAACTTGAATTGCCGCTAACGCATGGAAAGGTTCGTGGTCATCGTGGAAAATACCCTATCCGTTTGGTCTACGCATCGAACATTCCGGTTATTTTGATGGCAGCATTGCTTGCAAACATCAACATGTTCTCTCTCTTGTTCTGGAGCCATCCAACGCTCTCACAAACACCAATTCTTGGACGCCAAGGGTGGCTGAGTGCTTCGCAGTATATCGGGACGTATGAGGCTGGTCAGACGACTGCTTCGGGAGGTTTGGCCTGGTATGCAAGTATGGTCAATGGGGTGAACGATTGGTTGCTACCGCTGCTCAATCAGCAGGGTGACGTCTTTGGACACAGTTTAACCCAAATCATGGTCCACGTTATCTTCTATGTCGCACTCATGACCGTAGGTTCGATGGTCTTCGCGAAGTTTTGGATTGATACCACAAACATGGGCACAAAAGACGTTGCTAAGCAGATTGAGCGAACAGGAATGCAAATCCCAGGTTTCCGTAAGAATCCAAAGGTTTTGGAAAAGATTCTCGAGAATTACATTCCCCCAGTTACCTACTTCTCGGGTGCATTCGTCGGACTCCTCGCTGCAGGTGCGGACTTGCTTGGTACTGTAGGTAATGCTACAGGAACGGGTCTGTTACTTGCCGTAGGTATCATTTTGAGGACTTATGAGCAAATCCAAAAGGAACAGGCTATGGAAATGCATCCAATGATCCGCCAGTTCTTCGGTGCTGCGTGAAACGAACATTTCACTTTGTAGTTTCACTCGCGCGAGTGACTTTTATCAGTGTCGAAGTCACTCAAGTGCTGCATGATTTGACTCCCAAATCATTTGCTTGCTGAACAGTAACGATTTGCTTCGAGTGTATCGATGTCTGGATTTTGTCCGGTGGATGATTTATAGTGTTCAACACGAAATGATGTATATGGCAGGAAATCAATCTTCCTCACCGTGGGAACAAGTAGCGGAACAATCGCCATCTCCTCCTAAGCAATTGGTCTTTGACATGCCATCAAAGGGTGTCTCAATAGGGATTTTTGCGTTTGCTACTGTTGTAGTAATCGTAGCTCTTGGATTGCTTTTTGCCACGACTTTTTCCACTGAATCAATCGCTTCTACCTTGGATACAGATGGTGACGGTATTATCGATCGAGACGATACATTCCCGGGTGATTCCAGTGAATGGCGAGACTCTGACTATGATGGGAAAGGCGATAATATTGACCTTGATGACGACGGAGACGGCTATTCAGACTTTGATGAGTCCGAGCGCTGTCTCCCTCATACAGACCCCCTCGATCACACCGATTTCCCACTTGACACCGATGGTGATGGTGAGTGCAACACCGTTGATTTAGATGATGATGGAGACGGTATTTCTGATGAACTTGATATTTATCCTTTGGACAGCACGGAGTGGTATGACACTGATGGTGACGGTATCGGAAATAACCTTGACACCGATGATGATAACGACGGCTATCCCGATGCTTTTGATGACTTGCCATTAGACCCTACTGACTGGTCAGACCTTGATGGTGATGGTATTGGAGATATTGCCGATTTTGATGATGATGGTGATGGTTACAATGATTCGATTGATCAGTTCCCTCGAGATGACACAGAGTGGTTCGATTTTGACGGTGATGGGCAAGGCGATAACAGCGATTTAGATGATGACGATGATGGCGTTCCTGACGAGGTAGATGTGAATGATAATTCGGATTCTGCACTCTCTTTGACCTTACATTCTTTTGAATTATTAGATGACCTGGATTACTTTGATGATTACTCTGAAATCTATTTCTGTATTGAAGTAAATGAGCAAAATATTGGTTGCTCACCGACCGGCGAAAGCGAGAATTTTATCACGATGACAACGGATGTTCAGACGCCATTAGAATACGAATTTTTCTATGATTTACCAGAACAAAACTCCCACCATGAGATAGAGATTTTCGTTTGGGATTCCGATCCATTTTTGGATGATGCCGTAGACATAAATATTGATGACGAACTTGATGCATACGTATTTTCAATCAACAGCAGTATTGCTTCCGTATCTGAAAATCACGAACTGATCGTCTCTGGAGTTGGCGATAATGAGGGCTATGACGGGATTCTCGAATTCTCTTATGCGTTCAAGGATTTACGTGTGATGAACTCCCCACAATTTAACTGGGTTTTTGATTACAATGCCTACTCTCTTAATCTTGATTTTGACTATTCAGTCTACAGGACGTTCAAGATGTATGACCATTCTACCTACTCTTGGGACGATTATCAGCGCTTTGTGACACCCAATGAGACGTATGTCTACGACTTAGCAGTTCAATTACGTGATTTATCAATCCAAAATGGCTATGATTCGGAACTTGAGATTGCCAATTTTATTCTCGCATTTGTGGGTGGCATTCCTTATCAATACGACATTGATGGCATGGGAGTCAATGAATACCCCAAGTATCCAATAGAGATGCTTTGGGAGCATGCAGGTGATTGTGAAGATGCAGCCTCATTGTATGTCTCCTTGGTTGAATCAATAGGCTATGATGCGATTCTCATGTTATTATTGGTGAAGCAGAACGACAACGAAGATTGGGGTGGTCATGCAATGCCGGCAATTCATATTCCAAACTATTCAAGCGGTGAAGGTATAGAATTAGCTGATGACCCTGATAAGGCAGGAATGAAATTTTTCTTTGCCGAAGCAACAGGATGGTATGACGGTTATACGGGTGTTGGCGTCAATGTATGGCACGACATGGACAATATTCATCTCTATGACATAGAGTGAATCTTTCCATATCCTTCAAGATGACTCGGGTCTTTTTCGAATCAAACTCTATTTTTCAATGAATAATTGCGGCTCAGTCCGCCTTTTTTAGCACCCTTGTTGGGAGGGTATGTTGATATAGGGGAGGTAAGTGGCAAGGATGCTTGCGTAGATGAGAACGGCGTTGGCGGCTGAGTCTCCGGACAATGACCGTCGCCATCCTCTTATCACGTGAAGCCGAAGCTATTGCGATCTTGAGAAACCTTCCCCCCACGGAAGCTCGCTCTTGGTCAGGTAGGTGATCGAGATTATGACGTATTTTTGTGTAAGAAGCATTAGTGCATTATACTCTCGCCAATTTTTTTAGGACAGTAATTCAATTTCAATAAATGAATTTGCGACAAGTAGCCTAAGGATCATAACAAGAGAAATCTGGTTGATCCTGCCAGAGGCGACCGCTTTTGGAGTTCGATTAAGCCATGCGAGTAGAATGAATTAGATCATTGCGAACTGCTCAGTAACACGTGGATAACCTGCCCTATGCTCTGGGATAACCTTGGGAAACTGAGAATAATACCGGATAGATCACAACGCCTGGAACGGTGTGTGGTTGAAAGGTCACGGCATAGGATGGGTCTGCGGCGTATCAGGTCGTAGGGGGTGTAATGGACCTCCTAGCCATCGACGCGTACGGGTTGTGGGAGCAATAGCCCGGAGATGGATTCTGAGACACGAATCCAGACCCTACGGGGTGCAGCAGGCGCGAAAACTTCACACTGCAGGAAACTGTGATGAGGGAACTCCAAGTGACTACACATTTGTGTAGCTCTTTTCTTAACTATTAATCGGTTTGGGAATAAGGGCTGGGAAAGACCGGTGCCAGCCGCCGCGGTAATACCGGCAGCTCGAGTGGTCGTCGCTTTTATTGGGCCTAAAACGTCCGTAGCCTGTTTGGTAAATCTGTGGGTAAATCAACCAGCTTAACTGGTTGAATTCTGCAGAGACTGCCAGACTAGGGACCGGGAGAGGTGTGGGGTACTCTAGGGGTAGGGGTAAAATCCTGTCATCCTTAGAGGACCACCAGTTGCGAAGGCGCCACACTAGAACGGATCCGACGGTCAGGGACGAAGCCTAGGGGCACGAACCGGATTAGATACCCGGGTAGTCCTAGGTGTAAACGCTGTGAACTTGGTGTCGGGAGTCCGCAATGGGCCCCCGGTGCCGGAGTGAAGATGTTAAGTTCACTGCCTGGGGAGTACGGTCGCAAGGCTGAAACTTAAAGGAATTGGCGGGGGAGCACTGCAACGGGAGGAGCGTGCGGTTTAATTGGATTCAACGCCGGAAAACTCACCAGGGCCGACTGTTAGATGAAGACCAGCGTGATGAGCTTGTCGGATTTTCAGAGAGGTGGTGCATGGCCGTCGTCAGTTCGTACTGTAAAGCGTTCTGTTAAGTCAGATAACGAACGAGACCCTCATCTCTATTTGCTACCCGTCTCTCCGGAGGCGGCGCACTATAGAGAGACCGCTGGTGTTAAACCAGAGGAAGGCGAGGGCAACGACAGGTCAGTATGCCCCGAATGTCCTGGGCTACACGCGCGCTACAAAGGACGGGACAATGGGAAGCCAGGCCGAGAGGCCGAGCTAACCCGAAACCCGTTCATAGTTCGGATCGAGGGCTGTAACTCGCCCTCGTGAAGCTGGATTCCGTAGTAATCGTGTTTCAATATAGCACGGTGAATATGCCCCTGCTCCTTGCACACACCGCCCGTCAAACCATCTTAGTTGGGGGTGGGTGAGGCTGCGCTTTATGGCGTATTCGAGCCTGCCTTCGACAAGGAGGGTTAAGTCGTAACAAGGTATCTGTAGGGGAACCTGCAGATGGATCACCTCCTAAGAAAACCGGAGGCTGGAACTCTTTGTCGAGTTCCAGTCTCCACCCTTTTTTTATTCTCACACACTTTACTTTTTACACCGCAAGCATAGCATTATTTAGCGCTGTATTTAGCAACTAACGAGGAAGAGACATGGAACCCAATCCTGAACGCCCTACAAACGTGCAAGACAGCGTTGTAAGCGGGGATGTTCATACCGGTAACGTCATTCATAATCACTATCATTTACCTCCGACTCCTCAAGTGGCTCCTCCACCTCAAACGATCATCATTCAGCAACCACCGCCTCAGCAAAACCAAATGCCGTATCCAGCACCTCAAATGGCTCCAATAATCCCTTTCAAGAAAATTAACTCTTTGGATTGGGTCATCTTTGGCGCTCTTGCTATTGTTTTCTCTTGGTTTCCAGGTTTGAATATCTGTTGTGGCATGGTGAGCATCGTTGGAATCCTTTCGTTATTGCCTCATGTCAATTTACGTAAAATGCAGCCAAATCACCCTGAGGCAGGTAAAGTCGTTCCTGCAATTACGCTGAATGCAATTGCCTTGTTTTTGATATTCTTTTCTTGGCTGATTTTCTATTCATGAATTGCCTCATTCTCCAGCAATGAACGCATCCAAGCGATCGGTCATTGAACGTCGAAACGTCAACAGTCGCAGTTGCGGTGCGTCTGCATTGACTGTAATGCTTGCACCTCTGTTAAAATGAACTTCATCCCAACCGTCAGGGACAACATAGCCACGATGCATATCTGAAGTGATGGTAGTTGGTTCATCTGTCCAGTCCATCCATGACCACGGCATGCCCTCTCTTTCAGCGGGTGGGATATCACGAGCTAAAACAAAATAATGAGACGATTTGTTTTCATTTTTGACTCGCTTAAAGAGTAATTCGAGATCACCTTTTCCAGCAGCATTTGCCAACCAAGCTCCTTGTCCAAGCCACGTTGAGAAAAGTAACCCACTGCTCTGTTGGTGACATTTATTATCGCCTCGACGCAGATGATATTTACTCGGTGCATACTGATGTGTATTTGCAATGAGTAAGTCGTTCATAGCCGGGTCTGTGGTGAATCTGTTACCAGATGTTGTGTCGATAATAGCCTGGAGGCGAGGTAGTTCGTTGATGATTGCATCTCCATTCAGAGCAGTCTCTAAGTCTTCAGCGAATGTTTCGAGGTTTGAATCCATGTAAAATCCAAAACTTCCGGTATTATCGTCAGTTTGGGGATGTGAATTGATTCCCATAACAGGGGTTGCAGCATCGATGTTGTGAGATATACTTGTCAATGTGCCGTCTCCGCCAAGAACCAGAACCAAATCACGACCGATGAAATCTGCACGGCGGACTTGCTCTCTGGCGCGGACATCAATTCTCAAACCTCCACGACGTTTGCTTGCCTCGTCCAGAGCCTTGGTAACCGAATCCAGGCTGAGGTCATGAACGGCTTCGAAGTTTTTCTTATAGACCAGCAAAATGTCAGTCATAGAACCCCTCCTCGGTTCTCCCAAGTGTTCCTCCCTCTTCAACACCACCATACAGCATTACAGCAAGAAGAAGCATTGATATGAGAGTATGCGGTCAAACTTTTCATGCAACCGAACCCTTGGGACGATGGAGAATATTCTTCGAAGGAAGTATCGATACAAGACAGTGCGGTAGCGGGTGACTTTGATGAAGGCGATACGGTTGAAAACCATTACCACCAAACTCAACCGAA
>CABYOM010000036.1 GCA_902520595.1 uncultured Candidatus Poseidoniales archaeon
GTTGAATCGCTCCACCAAAGGGCCACGAGTGCTGCTAAAGGAATGTGGAATGCATGCAAACCCATCGAATACAAGACGTATGAAAGCAGAGAAAGAACAGGAATTTGTTCAAGTCCGTCAATTAAGTGGATGGCAGTAAGCAACCACAATCCTGCAAACCACACACCGAGTAATCGTCCTTCGATGCTGTTTCTCAGATTCCATGCAGCGGTGATTCCTAAGATGAGCAGAAGTCCGTTGTAAGTGAGCATTGGACGCCCACCTTGCCAACCGTATTCTGCAAAGACGGCAGAATCCAACATTCGTGGAGCCAGAATCAGAAGCGCTATTGCGCCAGCAATTGTCAAGAGAATAGCACTCGCAAAAAGTAATTTTTTTATGTTTGCACCGTAGGTTTCATCAAGACTCAATCCAATAATGAGGTGGGCGAGCATCAGCATTCCAAGATAAATTGCTCCAGTCGGATGAATCAATAAGACGCTGAAAAAAGCGAGGATGAATCCAGAGATGTGATGTTTCCCTCGAGTCGAAGTTGGGCGAAGTAGCACAAGCAAACCGACGACTAAGCCCAGTTGGCTTGCAACCGACGGAAATCCCGAGTCAAATGTTTTCGCAAAGAGACCTGCTCCAAGTCCCATTGCCAGTACGCCATGTGCGCCAGCACCATGCCGGTCCATCGCCCCCCCGAGACCTAAAAGAAGGGCAAAAAGGCTGTAATGACCCAATTGAAAGACAGCGTCAGAAGAAGAAATATTTCGGGTTTCTTGTATCCACGCTGCGAGCGACGGAAATGCGGGGGAATAGGTCCAAAAGCCATTGTTGGTACCGGGCAATGAAAGATTTCCAGCGGTCGAAATTTGGTTTGTCAGTGTTGAAAAACCAATCCAATCGACACCGAAGGGAAGTTCTTGCAACAGGGGGAGAGTCAGGCAACTTACGACCATTCCTGCGGCGATGGTGAACATCCAAGGTTTACGCTGATTTTGTAACCATCTTTGTGCGGCCACTTCATCGCTGATACTTTCCTCTGGAGTGCCATACACTTCCCCATGCATGGCACGTTCAAGTTTCTGCCATGAACTCAATCCCTTGCCGGCTTCTGGGCGCCGACGAATGTGAGCGATAGATGTTACATTGAGGAGTAGGAGTAAGGCAGACATGAGTTGCCAACTCCATAAATTACTCAACAATAAGAGTCCAGCCAGACCGTAAGCAAGCAGTAATCCCAAAGCAGGTGCGAGTAACATCCTTCTCAATTGGTCAGCACTTGCATCCAAAACTTTGCAGAGAGCGTATCCCGGCGTGAGCGTCACCGACAGCAAGAGGGCCGCTGTCAATAACATGGATGGAACTTTAACTCATAGACTTTGATTGTTCGGCTAACAATCATATGAAAGGGCTCGGTCACAGAGGTATGGTGACCTCTCCACTTGATTTTCATCCCGTGGTAAAAATGCCGGATGAGTATTGGGTATTCGATTTTTCACGCGGCCCTCAAAGTGATTTTGAGAGCCATTATGAATATTCCATTGGAAAGTATGATGAGCGACGTCCAAACATGTATACTACGCCACTTTTTGGTGGAGTGCGAAACCATCACGTAGGCCTAGATATTGGCGCACCAGTCGGCACTGAAGTGTTTGCTTTTGCACCTGGTAAAATCCATTCTTTCGGAATCAATGATGAGGATGGGTCATACGGTCCAACGATCATTACGGAGCATACAGTTTCTCTCCCGGTTGCGGTTGGTTCTTCCCAGAAGCGAGAAGTCGAAACATTCTGGGTTCTCTATGGTCACCTCCGTCTTGACAGTCTTGACGGACTTGAAATCGGCAAGACATTTTCTGCAGGCCAGCGATTAGCGTTCATTGGTGCAGAACATGAAAATGGAGGCTGGCCTCCACATCTTCATCTTCAAATTTCTGTAAAGAAACCGCTTGGTTATGATCTACCTGGCGTAGTGACTGGGGATGAACGTCTGCAGGCATTGAAAGATTACCCTGATCCTCGACTTATTGTGGGAAATGTGTACTGAGTTATTGAACCGATTCCAAATGGCCTTTCAGTGCAGAAATAGGGCCTATGGCAGCTGGATCTTTACCGTGTAGGAACGCCAATGCAATTGAAATCCAGTCCATCAGTATGCATAAGTGGAGTAAGGATTCGAGCAGAGTATTACCTTCGCCAGCGATTTTCCATGCAAAGTCCGTAGCCGCATGTGCGACCATCCAATCCATTCTTTTGCCAACTTGACGATGTATTCCTTGCCAAGTGAGAAGTAACAGCACGTGGTCTATGCCAGATGCATCTTGATCGGAACCTACTCCTCCCCAAGCTACACTTTCATTGTGGTTCATCTCAGGTATCACGCCAATGCGAGCAAAGCGTGCAGCATTTTCATTCAGTTGATTCTTGAATCGATTCAATGCCGGTTGTAATTCAGTTGGCCCCAATAAGGCGATTGGACGCTCAAGCATACACAGAGCGAGCTGAGCGACATCACCCTCCGGGTCATTCAGAATATCAAACCCCTCACAGGCTGCTTGTAATCGAGCAAACATTGCAGCATCTGCTCCCTCACGAGGTTGAGGAAGTACGCCGATACTTCTCAACAGTCCAAGCTGCCGACTGAAGATGTGCCCAAATGCAGTTCGAGGTGGTTGTCCTCCAACCGAAGGTATCAGAAAGCAACTTGGATAGACTTCAGGAAGTCCTGAAAGGATTCCACCGGTTGATATGATGATGGCAGTTGCACCAGATTTTAACGCCGTTTCCGTCGCTTCAAGCGCTTCTTCTGTATTGCCGCTGTGTGATGTTGAAAGGACGAGCCAAGAGGGTTTCCACCACGACGGTATGACGTAATCTCGTTGAATGATAATGGGGAGATTGCCATGAATACTGGCCAAAGCGGCAACAAAGTCGCCACTGGCAGCAGAACCTCCCATTCCGAGACATAGAATCCCATCCCATTGAGTCGATTCAATGGCCTTCATCCAAGGAAAATGCTCCGGAGTGGCATGTCCGATGCCCTTTTCTAAATCCTTGACGAAGGAGCGGGTAAATTCAACCATTCCTTCGTTGTCAAGAGCGTTTGCTAAGTCGACCATCCCGACTTTTGTTTCTTCAACTCCAGGTTCAGCCACGGAGTCTGATGCGATGTTCTCCTTCATACCGACTTCCCCTCATTTTCGTCATCGCACCCTAGTTTGTGGAGTGCTAACCATTCACCGTCGATGCGTGCAAGGCGGAGTTTTTGCCGCGGGGTATGGTCCCAAGCAATTCGAACTGCAGCCATATTCCAGTTTGTGGGGTCAAGAAATTCCGCAACAGAAGAATCTTCATTGATGATGTCGACGATGACGTGATCTTTCATCTGGGCTACAACATTTGAAGACTCGAGGTCTCTCCAAGTGGCGCCGGTTCTTTCTTGACGGTCGATTCGGGACATAATCGCACCATCTTTTGACCATGAAGCAACTCGCCAAAAATTGTCTCTCCATCGTAAAACATCTCCGATATCGTATCCAGGTTTTCTGTACAGCAAAGTCAGACGCGTCACATCTATGCCGTCTTTGCGACCTACTGTCGAATTGGATTCTGCAACATGCCCGCCATATGTTGTGACCAAGTGACGGCCCCATGTGCGAGCCAGTCCTTTGCTGCCAAGGACCACATCATATCCCCCAGTAACGGGGCCTTCTGATGTAATGAAAAACATCGGGTCATCCGAAAGACTTTCGATGACGGTATCAAGCGTAGAACGGAGTGTTGTGAATTCCTCTTCGGAAAGTCTTCGACCGGTTGAGCGCAATTGAACGGTTGCCTCAAAGTAATTTCCAGCCCGACGAGTACAGGTTAGGCATACTCCATTTGCCATTCTTGCACGCATTTTGTGTTCTTCTTGAAAAGAGAGATTTTCGATTTTGCCTTCCACCTGTAAATGGAGCATTGTGTGGCGGTCAGAAATCGTTCTTGATTCAAGGGCCAAACCGATATCTTCGGCTTTTTCATGAAAGTGGACATGGCGTTGAATAAGTTCATCCCAAATTTCTTCTTCTGAAATATGAACCCATTTCCCCTGTATTTCGACAATACCACACCGAGCACAGCGAACCCATGGAATGTTCTCTGGTACCTGAACAAGATTGATTCTTTTTCGCAGGCACGACTCGCACATTCTGTCGCCATACAGCGGAGGATCTGCGCCGCAGACCAGACAAAACTCACGTCCAAGACCTTCAGTCATCAAATCCCCTCCATCAACGGGTGTGCGTACTCGTTTTCAAACAGTAGCATCATCTCAAGCATCTTCGGAGTGCTTCGTAGGCTCGTCCGCTTGAGCAGGGTCAATGCCAATGCTTGTTTCAACCGCTGCAAGTCGCTCTTCTATTGAACGGCTTCTTGAGACGATTGTCCACGTCCAAACAGCGATGGCCGCAATCATTCCAAGGTAAGCAAATGAGAGGTAATTCATTCCGTCCATTCAATCCCTCCATCAAGTATTTTTTGAGCACGTTCGAGACGTTGTTCCATATCTGTAATTCGCATTGAAACCAATATGTGTCCAGCGATAAAGATGGTAAAAGACAACGCCCCCAATAAGACCACAAATCGCATATCGCCGTTGATTGAACCCTCTGCACCGATTCCACCAACAGGACCTGGGTGGCGAATTTGCCAGATGCGTGTCGAGATATAGGTCAACGGCACGAGGATAAATCCATACAGCCCAAATGCGGAGAAAGTATCTCGAGTTTCAACTCCGTCCGGTTGACTTCGTCTCCCCAACACTAAGAATATGGCGAGCAGTGTGAGCAATCCAAAAGAATTCAACCGGACATCGCTCCAATCCCAAGGAGTGCCCCATTCAGCAGTCCCCCAAATGCATCCTGAAATAACGACCATTAGGCCACAGGCAAGACCTGCCTCAGAGCCAGCCACGTGAAGTTTCCAACCCAATGTATTTCTCTTGAAAAACCACATCGCAGAGCCGACGAATAATATTGTGAATGCGATTAACGCCGCCCATGCAGAGGGCACGTGCCAATAGAAAATTCTCTGTGCTGCTGGTGATTCAAAGGCATTGATTGAAACGCTCGGTGCCCAATTGAATGCAAGATAGAGTGTGGTAGCAATGCCGACAAATCCTGCGAACAGGAGGACTTCGGGTGAACGTCCTCGCATGGTTCGCACTATGACCACTCCTTCTTGAACTTGGGTGCTTACATGGTTGCAGCATATTCAACGACTAACGCCCATGGTAGAATCAAAATAGGGACTAAAAGTTTGATAAATACAGCATTAGGTCGGGCGAGCCTCAAGGTGCTCAGTTCGATGAACCGAACACAAGTTAGCGTAATCCACAGTATTCCAGCACCGATTAAAGAAAGTTTCAAATCGACTCCGTCAAGGAACAAGACTCCTCCGAGTGCAGCGAGAATAAATCCAAGTATAGGTGCGAAGAAATCTGCAGAAGGTAGGCGGTTAACATGCGCTCTCCACCAATCGACTGCTCTTTGTTCTCGCATCAAATACACTACGGGATCCCCTGCAAGGCCGGCAGCAAAAGGTGGAGCCAATACAAATCCAAAAAGAAGGGTTTGATTATCGATAGTGGTGGGGTCAATGAAGGCAAGAAGTGTGCCAATAGCCAACAGCGCAGTCAAGCCGTTTCGTGCTAACCCTGCACGAGTGGAGCGCAAATAGCGATGCCCCGTTCGAGTTGAAATCAATCCCGTTTTTTCTTTGATTCCAACGGATTCCCACGAACTCCCATCGCTGTGATGCTGTTTTGTTTCAGTTTCTAAATCATGCAGTCGCGTAGCACATTGCATTATTTTTGCATGATGTGAAGCGATGACGAAAGCATGTCCTGCGTTTCGCAAAAGTTCGATATGAGATACCAAAGCAGCAAGAGCGCTTTCGTCTAATCCTGCATCGGGCTCATCGAGGAATACCAATCGCGGTTCGCTTGAAACCATTGCAGGGAGGAGGCCCGCCAGAACGGCAACTTTGCGAGCTTGCCCGCCTGATAATTGTCCGATGCGGTCATACCTCCGGTGTGCAAGGCCATAGGACTCTAACATTGGAAGAAGGTCGACTTTCGAATCCGATAAAGCGCAAACGGTCATCAAGTGGTTTTCGACGGTTTCATCACCGATTAAACCGTTCCTTTGGAGCGTTAAACCAAAGGGATGTTTCGTCAAGTTTCTTCTCCCTTCACTATCAACTACCAGCGAGCCGTGATGGTAAACCGAACCTTTCTCCAAAGGCATCAAACGCACACAACTCTCGATCACGGTGGATTTCCCTGAGCCGTTTTCACCATGAAGGACAACCACGTCTTTTGAAGCGACTTCGAGATTCAAACCGCTGATGACAATGCCCATACCTCGTCGGACTTCGAGGTCCACGAGGCTGAGTAGTGATTCTGCCATGAAGTTGCGAGTTTGCAGACCGACATCAAACCTCGCATTCAACCCTCATCAAACCATGAACTCAAATGAGACTTCTCAGTAGGCTTGGCATGGCGACAGTCATGTCCTTGTTCGGAGCATCCGAATGGCTGTTGTTCTCACTTTGGGTCTTTGCCATTGTTTGGCCTATAGGATATGCAATTCGGCATAAGACCTCACTGGCTCTTTCAATCACAGTAGGATTGTTGCTTGCTTATTTGGTTCAAATTGTAAACCAATTTGCTGCGGTCAACGGCTGGGTTGGTGGATGGCTTTGGTGGGATTTTGTGCTGATCCCTGACCGAATTGACGGCTTCAACTGGCTTCACACTTTCTTTTCAGCTGGATTTTTACACAGCCAATCTGATGCTACTCACGTTTTGGGAAATATTTTGGTTATCGCTCTTGTTGGTGTTCCTCTTGAACAACGTCTTGGATTGAAGCGTTTTGCTTTCGTTTACGGCATCGGTTTATTCGGTGGTTCTTTTGCATGGTATCTTCTCAATTCTACATCAGGAACGCCTTCATTAGGCGCTTCTGGTGCAGCGTTTGGGCTGTTTGGTGCTTATCTTGCTGGCTGGCCCAAAGACGAGATTCCATTCCCGCTGATTTTGATACGAAAATGGCCAGTGTTTTACCTGGCTTTGTTTTACTTTGGAATGGAGGTTTTCCGAGCATACTCAACCCTCGGTCTGAATCAACCAAGTGACGTGGCTCATATGGCTCATCTTGGAGGATTTTTGGCTGCCTATTTTTTGTTACCATTCGTAGCCAAAGGTGGCCCCTATGCGCTCGGTGTTGAAGACGGCGGGCCTACAACCTCCAGCGGAGAGCGTTCAAGACTGAATCAAATCAAGAATTCGATGGTTGATATGTCAAGTTTAGTGGACCCTTGGACTGCCCGAAACATCGAGGTGCCTCGAAGCATTCGGGACCCGCTGCGTAGTCTTCTAGCCTCGGCCGATGAACCCGAAACTCGCCTCGCTTGGATGGAGCATCTTGCTGATGTTGGCGTATGTCCAGATTGTCAGGCTCCACTTGGTGTCGTGGAGCGATCTTCAGGACCTCAAATCCAGTGTTCTGTAGAACCTCAACATCTCAACTGGCCGGAGTGATTTTTCAAATCCTCCCCAAGCCCCTTTAGGGGCTGGGGAGTGGCCAAAGAGAGGATAGGCTCAAAGGCAGTACCGCCCAGCCTTAAGTCGGAGTGGTAGGTTTGCAGTCGTCGGCATCATGGAAATCTCAACGTATTTCTCTGTTTTTGGTCATCGTATTTTTGTTCGCTGACCTCGGTGTTCTTGCCAATGAAACGGATGTTTCAACTGTTGAACTGGAAACCCAGTCTCTTTACTCTGAACCTATTCTCGTTGACGGCTTACCTCCATTGATGTGCGGAGATGAATTGTGCTTACGGCCAGTTCGCGATATCGATCGTGGCGATCGCATTTCCGCTGAAGAAGTTCAATGGTGGCAATCGTATGGTCCTGACCTTGATTGGAATGGAATGGACGACAGGCTCCAGCGAGTTTTGGCTGGTGCCGAATCAGTATCTCCTACCGCAATTATTGGACCTGATGGTCGAAAAACTGTAGCGATTGTTGTCGATTATGCATGGCGTGCCAATGATGCTGAAATCGAAACACTCCGTGCTGTATTGGATGCGCATGGCTGGGTCGGTGAAGACGGTGGGGCATGGTTCCAACAACTCACTGATATCGACTCAGTGGCTGTAGACAAAGTTCCAGTTTCTGCACTCATGGATCTCTATTCGATGCATGGAGTTGTCGTTATCGAAATGCAAAACGTCATGATTCCGTCCAACGATGTTGCCGCAAAAGCCTCCAGAGCTCGCCCTTCTGATGTCTATGCTGCTACGGCATACGAGCGTGATTATATCGGTGATGGGATTGTCGTCGCCGTACTCGACACTGGCGTTGATAATGAACACGAATCCTTGAATGATTTTGATGACCAAAGTGATGAACCCGATGAAGACCCACTGTCATACAATGACCACAAATGGGTGGCAGGCTATGATGCGACTTCTTCTGCTTCAAATCCGGACGGCTCTCAAGACCCTGATGACGGGAATGGTCACGGGACGCACGTTGCAGGCTCAGCCGTAGGAACTGGAGACAGCAGTCGTATCCACATGGGTACCGCTCCTGGTGCATATCTTGTCGATATCAAAGTGCTTACAGATGCCGGCGGAACAAACTCACAGGCTTCCCTTAACGGAATTCAGTGGCTGATTAACAATCAAAATACTGATTGGGGGCATAATTCCTCAACACGTGGTATTCAAGTCGCTTCGATGTCCTTTGGGTCTGCCTCCTCTCCTCTCGATAACGAAAACCAAGGTGATAATGGAAGCGGTTCAGAAGCACGCCTCGTCAATGATGCGGTGAATGCCTCAATCGTTTGTGTTGTTGCAATGGGCAACGACGGAACCAACAGAGTTCCATCACCAGCAAGTGCAGATATGGCTATTTCAGTTGGTGCTGCTACCGACCGAGGCAACATTAACAGAACCAATGATAATGTGGCTGATTATTCCAATACCGGTCCAAGGCTTGACGATAATGATGATGATGAATGGGACGAACTGAAGCCCGATATCACCGCTTATGGTTCGGATATCATGTCTGCAACTGCTCAGACGGGCACGTCATTCCCTGGTCAACCTGCAAAGCCTCTTGCAGGTTCAGACTACGACAGCAAAGACGGCACAAGTATGGCGACTCCAATCGCCTCAGGTATAGTTGCGCTGATGTTGCAAGCCGACCCTTCCCTTGAACCTCAGGAAGTCAAAGACATTTTGCGAAACTCATCTGAGGCACGCGGCAGTGCAAGCGAGCCGAGCATTTCAGATCGCTGGAACGATGAATGGGGCTTTGGCCTTATCGATGCATCTTGTGCGATTGACGTAGTACTCGAAAAAGCATGCACGCCTCTCGAAGCGAACGGTGATATCATCACTCCTCCTCCAACTGGAAACGGTTCAGGAGACCACGTAGATATGTCAAAACCGACCAACGGTACTTGGTGGATTGAAGGAAATTTCGTTCGAATTTCCGGCACCTCAATTGCCAATGATGATGGAGATGATTATACCAAAGTGCAAATCAAAATCGAGCAACACCTCGAATCTGGAACAGTTCGTGAACTACAGAGTTGGGTCGATACAGGAGGAGATGTCTCTTCTTGGTTCATCGACATCTCAGTGAAGGACAATTGGGTCCGCCAAGATGAAGATTATGTATTGGTCATGGCAAGGGCGCTTACCGATGAAGGAGATGAATCCTCACTTGATGTCCGCTGGGTAAACATTGCTCGTATGGCCGTTACAATTGCGGGTCCACCTCTTGGTACAGCGCTTCAAGGTACTGTTGAATTCAGTGGAACGGTGGAAGGTGTTGAACATGATATTCTTGAATATCGCGTAGATAACGGTGACTGGCTGGTCGGAGAAGAATTAGCCGATATGGACGTTGGTTCGCAAGATTGGTCGTTCACGTGGAACTCCAATTCCGTCGACGATGGGTCGCATCGAATAGCATTCAGAATGGTGAACCAAAGTGGAGTCGTTACTGATGACGTTCGTCGCACTTACACTGTTGACAATCAACCTGCTGCTCCAGATTTCTTATTCCAAGGTACTGTTGAAATTCGAGACCAAGACCTTCCGGTTTATTCTGCTGTAGCTGGAACCGTATTGGAGGTGGATTTCACCATCGGCAATGTTGGCGATTTAGACGCGAACGATGTTTTTGTACAGATCGATGCAGTCGGCAGTCAATCAGAGACATACCCGCGAGAAACCCGGATTTCTACGCTTAACCAAGGTGAAAGTCAGCAAGTCACTCTATACTGGTGGGCAACCGAAGCAGGCACTCATGATGTGACCATTACGATAGATCCCAATAACCAGCACGCAGATCCAAATCCAAACAACAACGTCTACACTTTTTCCTTTGAAGTCGAAGAACGTCCTGTCGAAGCAATGCTCAGATTTTTGCCTGGTGCAGTCACGACCAATCCCAAAGTCCCACTCCCAGATTCAATGTTCGATATCGATGTGAGAATCGACAACTTAGGTCAAACTGAAGCAATGCAACTGACCATGCGACTTGAGCGTTGGACTTCCGACGGTTGGATTGAAATCGGGACATCAAGCATCCCGATTGTCCCAGGTTCCGAATCGAGTTCAGGCCAAGGAATGGGTAATTTTAATGAAGTCGGCAGACCTATTGGGTCGGAAGATTATCGGGTAATTTTGGAAGGAGATGGCGTTGAATCAGAATTTAGCGAACACCGTTTCACGATTGTCATTGATGACGTAAGCCTCGGTTCTCAAGTGAGCGTATCGCTGAGTCAAGGAGAAGTTGCTATCGACTTCATTGGTATGGAAAACGGTGGACTTCTGTTCACTACTCGTGAAGGAGAACTCCATGTCCGAACAATAACTGAATCTATGGTAATGCAAGTTGATGTCCTACTTGAAGAAAAGTGGGGCGGCGAATTAGCCACATATTTGCGAGATGATGGATTGGTTCAAGCAGTTTGGAATCGTAAAACGATTAGTCCAGATGGCTACACACTCACAGATCTCGCATTCACTTCTCTTACCAGGCTCGCTGAGGAGACGCCCGTCCATCATCAGATGCCTGCAATCAAGTTGTCAGAGGGCTCTTACTGGGGTCTTGCACTCACCGAGTACGATGATCAAATGGTCTTGTCTGGATATCATCGAGACATTTCGACTTCAGGTTCATGGCAAGATATCACCTCTATTTTCACCCTAACTTCCATGAATCCAGACAGTCCTTCCTCTTGGAGTCCTCCAAATGTTGTGTTATCTGATATCGATATTCGCCCATCACAGGGTGATGCTTTAGCCATTAGTTTGGGTGAAGAAAATTTGCATATTCTTTATCAAGAAATCCGAGATGACGTCACAGGTTTAGATCGTGTTGGATTGATGTATACGCACGGCAACCCTGACTATACTGCATGGGGATTCCAATCTTCGGTTGGAGACAATGCGCGCATGGCACAAATGGTCGTCTTAACCAATGGGAGTGAAGATGTATTGATTGCCTCGTGGATTGAAGGAAGAGGTAAGGATGCGATGATTGCTCATGTTGTCACAGATAATGCTTGGTCGCATGATGCTGAACGAATAGAAGCACCAGGTGCAACCCATATCGAACTGAATCCAACATCGGATGGTGTCCAAATCTTTTACGACGAAATCAATGGCTATGGCCCAGTTACAAGGTATGGTTTGCTGTCTGACAGTTCACTCGGCCAAACCCTCGCACTCTCGAATATCATTACCGAGGGATTCTTGAAAGGGCATGCAGGTCTGCAATCTGACGGCATTCTCCTCCTCTCATCTGCAAGCGGCTCGCTCAAAATGCGCACCCTTGCTGATATGAGCGGTGAATCAAGTCGGGTTTCAGGAACGTCTTCATTGCTTGACTCACTTCTCGCACCTCTTCCCGGAGACAAAGAAACCAAGATGTTGATTCTCGGAGTGTCATCAACATTGTTTGTCGTTTTCCTTTTGATTATCACACTCTCAGTTCGCTCTTCTCGACGTCAGGAAGAATTAATCCAGACCAAGGAGAAAAACTATGTAGATTCTGATGCTCTGGAATTACTCGTTAATCCAATTGAAGACGAGGGTCCACTGCTTGCTATTGATACGGAATCAGAAGATTTAGTCGTTGAGATGGAAACACCAGTTGCTGTTCTAGATGATGAAGAATTGAGTCTCTCTGAATCGCTTGCAGTAAAGAGTGAATCAGGAGAAGGAAATGCTCGACTTGACCGAAGGATGAAGCGTAAGCAACAGCGTGAAATTAGCGATATGGTACAATCGATGAGCGATGCACTTCCTCCCCTTCCAGTAGTTGAGCCAGCTCCTTTGGTTGCTGGTATCGATGCGAAATCCCTCCCTCCATTAGATGCTGGCCTTCTACCACCGTTACCTGGCATGCCACCTTTGCCAATAATCGCCCCCCCTCAACGGGATGTCACATGTCCTGAATGCTCAGCGAAGTTTACTGTAAAAGATATGACACTAACTCGTGTTGATTGCCCGATTTGCTCGGCCAAAGTCGAGTGCTGAGGCGTTACCATGTGCGGTATATTTGGATATCTTGGACCTCGCCAAGCATCGAGTATTTTGCTCGATGGTCTGCGCCGTCTCGAGTATAGAGGTTATGATTCAACAGGAATCGCGATAAAAAATGATGCCATTGAAATTTACAAGAAAGTCGGTAAAGTAGGTGATTTGGAAGTGACTCTACCTGCTTCTATTCTTGGCAACAGAGGCATTGCTCATACCCGATGGGCGACACATGGTGTTGTATCAGACATCAATGCACACCCGCATCGCTCTGCGAATGGAAAAGTTGTCATCGTCCACAACGGTATTATTGAGAATACACGCCAACTACGAACTTCACTCACCGTCCAAGGTGTGGAACTTCAGAGCGATACAGATTCCGAAGCTCTTGCTCACATAATTGAAAGGGAATTGAACGTTGATAATGATCCCGAAAAGGCAGTGCGAAGAACACTTCATCTCGCACGAGGAACATGGGGTCTATGCGCCTTATTCCTCGAACATGATGTTATCGTTTGTGCGCGTAATGGATCCCCCCTCATTATTGGACAAGGAGAGAATGAGATGTTCGTATCCAGTGACCCTCACGCTCTTACACCCTATACGCAGAGAGTTGTTTTTTTAGAAGACGGTGAAATAGCCACCCTGTCTCAAGATAAAATGTCTCTCTCAACGCTCAAAGGCAAGAACTTCAATCCCAGTATTACGGTTCTCGAGCAAGAGTGGGGTGAATCTGAACTTGGTGAATATCCTCACTTCATGTTGAAAGAAATCTATGAGCAACCTGATGCTTTGCGTCATTGCATCAGTGGACGGCTTGACCGAGTGCGTGGAAATGGCCGTCTCGGCGGTCTTAATCTTGAACCACGAGACTTAGCCAACATCCCTCACGTTCGACTTTTAGGCTGTGGAACGGCTTACAATGCAGCAGAAATAGGGCAATTGATGATTGAAAAGTTAGCTCGAATTCCAGCAGTTGCCCACATTTCGAGCGAGTTCCGTCACAACGACCCCGTGATCAACCCCAATGCACTGCATTTTGCCGTAACCCAGTCAGGAGAAACTGCAGACACGTTGTCGGCGGTCAAAGAAATTCAACTCAAGGGTGGTAGCGTCTATGGCGTAGTCAATGTCGTTGGCTCGTCGATTGCTCGTGAATGTGGAAAAGGAGTATACATTCATTCCGGTCAAGAACAGGCAGTAGCATCGACCAAAGCCTTCTCCAATATGGTGGCAGCTTTGTCAATGTTCGCCCTTCAAGTTGGACGTTCACGGGCAACCAGTAAGGAACAAGGCAAGGATTTGATTAACGGATTGCAACAAATTCCTCATTTAATCGAAGATTATCTTGAGAATCAAGGTCCGATTTTAGAGGCTGTTGAAATGATTAAAGATGCCAAAAGTGTTCTTTTCTTGGGTCGAGGGATTTCTGCTCCTGTAGCCAAAGAAGGGGCGCTTAAATTGATGGAGATTGCTTACATTCCTTGCCTTGCCTATCCTGCTGGAGAAATGAAGCACGGCCCTATTGCTCTGTTAGAAGAGGGCAGTCCGGTTGTTTTTATTGCACCCAACGACCATGTCAAAGTCAAAACGATTTCTGCAATGCATGAATGCAGAGCCAGAGGTGCTCGAATTATTCTTATCCATGAAGAAGGGGATGAGATTGCGAGTGAAGCCGATATCAGCATACCAATCCCCCGAGTTCACAATTTACTTTCGCCTTTATTGACCGTTATTCCCACTCAATTAATTGCCTACCACACGGCACTCGCATTGGGTTGTAACGTTGACCGCCCCCGCAATCTTGCGAAATCGGTTACTGTCGAGTGAAGACATTCACAGAATGGTGAATCGTTGTTCGTCTTCTTTCCAATTGAACGGTTTGTATCCGAGTCGATGGTTTGTGTGTCGCATCTTTACAACACCCATCTTTCGAGCAACATCATCACCCGAACGTTCCATAACCAAGTGGATGACTCCATCTGCGAGATAGTCTTCAACACCGTATTCACCGAACTGCTTGTGATCTTCGCCTGTCATCTCACAGATGAAGAACGATGTAAGTCCAAGACGGCGGACGGCCTCAAATAATCGGAAAATTTCATCACGAGGGTTTTCCATCTTGGTGAGTGTGAAAAAGGCTCCAAGTGAGTCAAAAACCAGTAATTCAAATCCGATTGAGTCACGGTATGATGTGAGTTGTTTAATCAGTTGGCCCATCCAATCCACACGATTGCTCATGCCTTGTTCGTCGAGTTGAACACGCAAATCCGAAAGGTCGATAATTGCAATACGGTTACTTACTCGCTTGTCATCAATGTTCATGCCCATGTTGGACATGTGAGAGCGAAGTGAATCCTTGCCCTGTTCAAGAGTGACGTAAATCCCGCTGGTTTCTCCATAAAGAACGGCGTTGTAAAGCATCGAAAAAGTAAGACTCGACTTCATTGCACCAGATGCACCAGCAACAATACAGATGTGCCCTTCAGGGATTCCACCTTGCATATTTTCATCTAATCCTTCAATATGTGTTGGTATTCTTGATACATCACCCATGCCGGCACCATGTAACGGTAGGCTGTTTGATTCTTCAACCTCTCCCTTCTTTTTGCTGTAATCCCAAACCTCAATGAGCAAAAAAGACAAGTCATTCATTCTCTAGGACAAAGTGGGGGCGAAGCGTGAACATATGGTTAGCATCACAATCGCTTCGTCGAGCAACTATGCTCAAGGAATTTTTCCCTGAAATTAAATGTGAAGGTTTCCCAGATGTTGATGAGACACCTTCATCGGGTAGTGTAGATTTGCAAGTGCTATCCATATGTCAAAAAAAATCACGAGCAGTCCCTATGG
>CABYOM010000037.1 GCA_902520595.1 uncultured Candidatus Poseidoniales archaeon
AATTGGACGAAGGAATGGTCGTTTTGGATTGCGTCCATCGGATTCAATACGAACAACAGCCTGATCTTTCGGTTCGATGGAATTGTAAAGCAGGCAAGTGTGGTTCTTGCTCAGCTGAAATCAATGGACGCCCACGATTGTTATGCATGACCCGTATGAGTGATGTAGTAGCAGAAACTCCAGAAGGTCAGGCTATTGAAATACGCCCAATGAAGGCTTTCCCCCATGTCAAAGATTTGGTGACAGACGTTTCATGGAATTATGAAGTCGCTCAAAGAATCAAACCGATTAATGGACCAGAAGAAATGAACTGGGAGTTTAATCAAATGGAAGCTGACAGAGTTCAACAATTCCGTGAATGTATCGAATGTTTCCTCTGTGTAAACACGTGCCACGTGCTTCGTGACCACGCCTTATTCGATGACTTTGCAGGACCTCGAAACCTCGTTCGCCTCGCTCAATATGAGATGCACCCACTGGACTTGGAAGACAGGGTTCCTGAAATCAAAAAGGAATTTGGAATTGAATATTGTAACATCACTCGATGTTGTACTGAAGTTTGTCCTGCTGGTATTCAGATAACAGACGATGCAATCATCCAGTTGAAAGAACGAGTTGTTGATCGATACTACGACCCTCTTCAGCGCATATGGCGCACAATCACACGTCAAAAAGTCCGTTACTGAGATGGTCTACGTGTCACAAGCGTACGAGAGTGCACGTGATATATCCGCTATAATTTTTGGAGGAGCGCTGGTTTGGGTAGGAATTCAACATTTCATCGATACCGCCTTTTTTACGCCCATCGTACCAGCAATCCTCGGTTTTCCTGACTTTTGGGTCTATGTAAGCGGGCTTGTCGAAGTGATTCTAGGATTGGGACTTATCGTTACAAAATCGAGAAGACGGGCGGGATTTTCCACCGCTGTATTTCTTGTATTGGTCTACTGGGCAAATTTGAACATGTGGATCAATGATATTAGTGTGGGAGATACAAATTTCTCAACCTCTGGCCACATTACTCGAGCAATCGTTCAGGTTGGGATGATATGGCTATCGCTATGGATTGCGAAATGGCCACAAAGAAGAGAGATTTGAGGCTCCAAGTCTCTCCGAAGAGAGAAGTGAAGCGGCGACCCTTGCGGGAACAAACTTGATTTTCAAGCTTGAAGAACTGACTATCAAGATGATATGAAATCAAAGGTGTTCGATTCCGGACTTCTTGACGTTGGCCTTCTTGATCTTGTCAGGAAGCCAAGCAGGTCCATTAGCTGGCTTTGGAACCATGCTAATGCTGCCAGTAAAGACGTGGACACGCTTGGTGCCACGCTCACGTAGGCGTATGTTCGTATGTCCGCGGGTTGCAGCTTTGAGGGCTGCGCCACGGGGTTGTTTGCTAGCAAAAACCTGGCTCGTATCTTTTCCGTTCTCCATGAGAACAAAGTATTTTTTATCAGACATTTTGGATTACCTCCGATATTTGACAACTTAGTCAGGTATATAGTATTTAGGGCGATAAAACGCTATACTGCGGCCTATAAGCGTCGCAGTGACCCATTCGGATTATCTTTTTAGGCTTACTAAGCCGCAGTCTATCGTTTAGAAAACACGATTGTTTTCCATATCCAAATCCCTCATTTGAAATTATCCAATCGTCAAGATTTTTAGAAACAATTTCAAGCATCAAAATCGATTCAATTTTGCTTTTCTTGAGAATCGAGAAGTTCGATTTGTTCAGCACTGAATACGACCCACTGGACGAGAGTCCAACCTTCCGGCATTTCCCCCTCAAGCCAATGACGATACTGTTCATCTGACCATCCAGCAGGTTTTTTCAATTCAACAGAATCGATTGAAGGGACCTCTTCTGGTTCATCTTGAGATACCCACAATGGATTTTCGATCTCTTTCGACTTTCTCAAGAGCAGCGTCAAACCCAGTAAACCGAGAAGAAGAACAAACACAAATATGATGATGCTCGATGAAGAATACGAGGTTTTGACTGCCCCGTCATCCAAAGTCGATTGTTGACATGATTCACAAACAGTTTCAGGAAGCAAAATAAATTCAATTTTTGAGGTATTTGATTGGGACCATGAATCAATGCATGTCACTTCGACTTCTAAAGTAAGGTTATTCAAAACGCCTGTTGTAGGGAATTGAAATTCAAAATCTGCAGAAGTGGAATTTTGAGGTTGGAGGTTTACCTGTAATTCTGCTAGTAATGACTGGTTATGAGAGATACGTGCAGAACATAACAGATCGTCAATTCCATCTGCATCGGTAACGATACCTGTGAATGAAAGTAAATCACCCGCAGTTAGGTTTTCACCAGCTTGGAGCATCGTTTGTGGAGTGGCATGATAGAACTCAAGAGGGAGATTCAACGACTTTGACAATCCATCTACGTCTCGTACATTAAACAGAATTTGACCCTCACCATCGATGAAAGTTCCATCAAGGCGTAGCCTAAATTTGTGCAATTGCTCATCGGCAGCGAGCGTAGAATTGAGAGAAAGACAATTTTGGATCGATGGATCTTCAGGATATATTTCACCTAAGGATGGCGCAGAGACTGACCAACCTAACTGGCTTAGCGTTGTTTGCATTGAGAGAATCGGCCTTTCACTTTGAATATGTATGAGCAAATAGCCAGTGTTTCCAAACCTGAGTGAAGTAATTGGACCATCTTGATCACACAGATGCGAAGAAAGGACTTCAGGAGTGGTTAGAAGTAAAGGTAGCGTGTAGACTTCACTCAACAATGCAGCATGTTGTCCAGTTATTTCCAGCCGAAGTTCAAGTTCACCACCTTCGAGTGGATCTGAGATATCTGGCAATTCTAAGGTAAGTGGAGAACCGATGTTTTGTGCATCCACTGGAATAGTTCTTTGCTCAGCTCCTGGCCATTGAACGTGTAAATCTCCAGTAACAGATGATGATGGGTCGTCTGAATCTGTGATATGAATCCGAGCAAATTCATTTCCTCCACCTCGTACACTGTCTAAAACAAGTCCGTCTGCATCGACAACTTCGATTGTTGCAAGGGGTGCACGGTCGCTCACTGAAAGAACACGAGATTGAACAAGTGTTCCGTCGGTTTGCCTAATTTCAAAAACAATATCTTCGAGTGTAGTACTGACATTTCTCAGGTATGAGGCAAAATAACAGTGGTGACTTGAATCAGCCTGAGCGGCATAACTGATGTTGAACACCTGTCCAGCAGAGGCGGTTAGAATTGGCTGTTGTTCAAGAATATCAAAATCTGCATCCAAAACACATACCGTTACATTTGCAACTTCTCCACGGAACAATCCTCCTGTTGGGCGGTAAGGTAGTTGACTGACTCCGGACCATGAGGGTGAATCAACTCCTTCAATGTGAGGACCAAACCATTGTGCCTGAGCATCGACAACTGTTGCGATATCTGTCTCCAGAGCAACACCCACTTGTTGACTCTCATCGAATGCTTTGGCTCTCAAAACTAAAAATCCAAGTTCAAGAGAGGTTGGTAGAGTGATAGAGGACTGCCAACGTAGGGAATCGACTTGACCGGTAGAGCGAGTAACCCACTGCAGGCCAGAAAGGTTGGACAGATTCTGAGCCACAGCCCAATCGATCTCAACCGAAGTGACGTTGATGTCGTCGCTCGCTTCAATGGTACAAATGAAATTATCTCCTCGCGCATAGACTTCAGCATCACAGTAGATACTTTCAACGGTTGGAGGTGCATTCACCCAGATACGCATACTCACCAGATTATTCGCTAAGTTTCGCTCAGGATAGCCCATACTTGCATTCGTATATCGAATGCGTAAATCCATCCACCCGGTCTTTTCAGGTACAATACTCAAATTATACAGTATACGAGAACCATTTTTATCTCCGCTGGGTAAGGAAAGATTTCCACTATACATCTCGACATTCCCTTGAATATCTTGAACCAGAAGTGTACCGTTCGAGGAAGCCATCCCTAAATTTTCAATGGCCAATTGTATTTGCGTTGGTTGCATGAAAGAAGCGTTTTGAATTTGACGAACATCAACGAGGTTGATGTCGTGGTTCAAATCAGCATAAGGCGCCATCTTCGGGTCACCAACAGTTACTCCCATCCAACCTGCCTGGAGATTTGCAGCAGCATGGGATTCTGCTAAATTGAAACCTTTTCCATACATCATCATCAATGTACTCGGCGAACCTACTGCAGTAAGATATGGTTCGTAAACGTAACCTTTCGCGCCTGAAACCCCATCCTCGAGTAAATCAGCAATGAGCGATTGCCCATAACTCGTATCCCAGTTGAAAGAGCGACCGCTGGTCGAAACTGCCGTTTCTGCAATTGAGCCATCTATCCAAGAATTATGCGGACGAATCGGGCGCAGGTTCATTGTATCAAGATAAATCGAGCCGTCAGTAGAAGTGGCAACAAGGTCTAAAGGAACCCGAATTCGAAAGGAGCTGACATTGCTGTCAGGGCGGAAACGCATGGTTTTCGATTCCCATGATGGTGCGAAATTTTTTCCTCCTGATTGGTTACTTGAAAGAACAGTTCCATTTTCATCGAGACCTTCAACTTCAATTGTAAATTCTCCATACACATCGCCCAATCGCTGGCCTTGCAGGCTGATTATCCAAGCGTGGTCTTGGAGATGCACGGGGAAATCATAGGTTTGCTCAATGGAAGCAACAGCCTGCCCATTCCCCGAATAAGCAGAACAATCTTTGTAGATATCGCGATGCAAAGTGGTAATTTCATGGTCCTCTAGGGCCGAATCCCAAATCATGACATTGTCAATCATACCTTCAAAATAGGCATTGCCACCACGGTTAACCCCCAACTTATACAACTCAAAATTATTGAGTGCTCCTAAGGGGAAAGTCGTGGTTCTAACCAAGACACCGTCGAGGTATTGACGCGCAACACCGTTGTCGAAAACAGTCACTAAGTGCATCCATTCTTGGGCTTCAATCTGACCAAAAGAATAGGATTGATTGTTGTGTAAACGCCATTCCCCACTGAAGATAGCATGTTGAAATGAACTATTTGAGCCTGAATTATCATCGACGGCAAAAACGGAGGAATAGGTTGGCAGAGTCGTGGAATTGGCCCAAACCCACTGACTCACAGTGAAGTTTCCAATCCAGTCATCAACATCGACTTCCAATGAATCATCTTCGCCGTCATACCATAGACACCCTCCATCTACACATGTTCGCCAATTACTCGAATTCATATTTTTCAATGTAAAATTGGTAGATGCATTCACCGAATCCTGTGCTGAAAAACCCGATCCGTCTTCGAAATCCCAGTGGTGAACGAGATTGTTTTCAGAAGGGATGTAATTCTCTGCGAGGGAGAATGCAGAGGCTGGGACAAATGCCTTACTCTGATTCGGACCAGACCATGAAAGTTGCAAACCATGAGGGCCCCCTCCTTGGAAGAATTCAATTCTGAAATCGTATTTCCCTGCTTCATATTGGCCGTATTGGGAACGTTCGACCATTCCATGAGAGCCATAATTAGTGATAAGGCTTTGACCATTAATCCAAAGTTCTGAACCGTCATCAGAATTGAGATAAAACGTCCAATTACCTGTTTCTGGGATTTCAACAAGACCACTAAATCGTGCACCCCAGTGGTTTTTAAAACGGTCATCTAAACCAGTATATGCTTGTGAAGATGATGAATATTGAAGTGAATTTTCAAGTCGAACATGGTCGGGAACACGGTCGATGAGTGAAGGCATGGATGCTGTATTGAAACTTACACCATCGTTATCAAAAAATTCTGCAAGTATTCCTTGAGTGCCTTTTCCGGGTTCTTGTGAGCATACGGCTGAAACAGAAGCTTCGAGTGCTGAAGATCCATCCTTTTTCACTTCTGTTTGCGTCGACCATTGGAAAGAATCACCGGATGAAAGAGTCGGTAAAGTAGAATTCCAATATTTGGCGCCGCTTGAATACGCCGAATCAAGCGTATCAAATCCGCCATTTGGAAGCCAATTCGAGCCCCAACTTCCGTCATTTGAACCCCATGATGCATAACCCATCACGTTGGAAAGATTCGTTAGAAATTCAGAAGTCTCGTCAAAAACGGTAGGTAAACCCATACTACCATTCAATTCAGCTTGCGCCGTATAGAGATCGTCATTCCAAAACTTGTAACCCGATTCATTACGATTTGTTGCCAGATCTAAAGCAAAAATACCTCGCTGGCCTAAACTGTTGTTCGCCTTTTCAATCAAACCAAGTGCAGTCTCGACGGTGTAACCCGTCAAGCGAGTGACAAGATAAAAACCGTATTCATCTCGGGAAAAGGCCTTCATTGATCCGTCAGCGAGTGGACCATAATCGTGCGCGAGCCAATAATCTCCACCTATGCTGGAATTGAAAGAACCTCCAAGCAATGAGAATTCCTGGTCAAAACTCGCCTTATCATTACCCCCGTTTATGCGAAGAGGGATGCCTTTGGTTGAAACCAAATAATTGAGTTCGTCTGTAGAAGTACGATTAGAAATCATTTCCAAAAAGGGTGCGGCAAAAAATTCATCAAATTCATTTCGATTGATGGTTTCTTTGGTTGGCGTGTTTGAGTGGTTGAAAAAGAAAATATTCTCCTCAGCGATATTACGAGCGTGAACAAATGCCCAACCAATGGTTTTGCTGGCATCTGAATTATTGTTAATGAGTACACCTACATCGGAATAATCGTAAACGGTAAGAAAATCAAAACCTTGCGGTTGTGCTTGGGAAGACCAGGGGGTTTGGTTCCAAAAATCGGTAGAATTTTCACTCGTAAATCCTGTAAAAGCATCATTTAAGAGTATTTTTTCTAAAGAATTTGATTCAGATTTACTCGAGCGATTCACTTCAATCAAGGGCGTCGCAAGCGTACCGAACATGAACAGGAAAGCCAAAAGAAGACTTGAACTTCTTCTGTCCATGTGATTCGCTAACACCAGTAGCGTTTAGCAATGCCGCCAAACTGTTGCTTTTTTTTTGTCTCTCGGATTTGAAAAAGAGGATACAAAAATCGCCTTTTTTGCGCATTTTCATTGCTAAATTGCGAACTTGATAAGTAAGGTGGCCCCTCATGGTTAACTGATGGCCGAACTCTATATGGCACGAACATGTAAATGGGGTATTCTTCGCGTCGTCGGTGGCGATGTTTGGAATCATTCAGGTGATGCCCTCATAACTCCAGCGAATAATCGGCTTTCAGGTCGAGAAGGATTGGATGCTCTCATACATGCAAAAGCAGGGGCAGAATTAACGCAGGTGACCCGCAATATTTGCTTAGAAATGCGAAAAATCAACGCTCCACCTTGTGCTGTAACCCAGAATGTCATAACTGAACCCTATGATCTTGCACAGAATTACAAGCATATCATTCACGTTGTTGGACCGGATTGCAGACGTCCTAACCAAGATGAAGCACGAAGAGAATTGCTTCCTGAAACATATGCGAATCTCTTTGCTACCCTAAAAGACATGAAGGATGTTACAACGATTGTTTCTCCTCCTCTCTCAATGGGAATTTTTGCATACCCTCATCGAGAAGGTGCTCGTTTAACCTTAGAAATTATTCTTGGTAAACTCGATGGGGAAGAAGATCCTGGGTTTTCTGAATATACAATAGTTGTAAAAGAAAAGAACTTTATTTCAAACATGAGGACAGTCTACAGGGAAACTGAAGACCAATTACCTGGTTTTGATTCGACATCTTGAGGCGTTTTCATGGTCGACCTCGCTGCGATGGTATCGAGTACGCTCACATCTGAACGACGTTCGTTCCAATCTGTTTTGATGCTTGCAAACAGTGTTCGTAAAGTGAAGTTAGTAGCAGAAGTACTGCCTCCTGAACTATCTCTCACCGTTCTCTCAAGTCAAAATCGAGTTGTAGAAGCACTCAATGAAAATGGGATTACGAGCTCTTTACTTGAAGAAAACCTTACCTCTCAAGGATTGAATGTTCTCAATCACATGCATGACTTGGTATTACAAGCAATTGGTGAAGGTAACCTTTCGAGTGGAGAGCGAATGTTAGTGATACTCGCTGAACCAATTGATGGCGTTTTTGTCATCGATACCTCAACACTCAACTCGAACCGATTTGCAACTTTAGCACAAGACTTTCATATCGATTTAGAAGTGCTCACAAAAATGATGCAACTGGCACGACATATTGGTTCAAGGGGGAGAGAAGGTCATGCTATCGGCGCTCTGTTTGCTCTTGGCCCACTTCCCGCATTGAGAAAACATACCACAGCACTGGTACTCAATCCGTTTAAGGGACACAGTCCTCAAAAACGCACGGTTCTGAACGATGAAAATCATGAAACATTAGCTGAATTTGCTTGGCTTGATGGGGCGATTCTGTTCAATCGAGACGGCGTGGCGAGTGATGCTGGAAGGTATATCCAAGTTCCTGCAGGCATCGTGCCAAAGGCAGGGGAAGGAGGCCGTCATCTCGCTGCTCGAGCCATTTCCCAACTGGTAGAAGGAATCGCTGTCTGCGTTTCCTCAAGTGGAACCATCACGATGTACGCAAATGGAAGAGATCGCTACAAAGTCAAACTGAATTGACTTACTCCGATTCGTCGTTGCGTATTCTTGAATCTAATTTTGATTCTACCGAGGTAAGAGACACCGTTGTGGCAAGAAAATCCATTCGTACAGCGTCTAAATTCGAATGATTTAAATTTCGCTCAATACTCATTTTCGTACGATTTAACGATGAAACACGTTGATTTTTGTCTCTTGGGCGAAGAACATCTCCACGTTGACTCATCAACCATTCTTCGAGTAGAGCTTGGCCCCATTCAGGTGCACGGAGTCGAGCAGCAAGATGAATTTCCAAATTTCGGTGTCGGAAGCGAACCCGTCCATCAGCAGTTCGGATTGCTTGAACAGAGCCTGGATTCCAACGATCAAGAGGAATCTGCAGATGTTCTTGACAATCGAGGGAACCGTCTTCATTTATGACAAAATCAGCAATGAGTACACTCCGATGCAGGCGCATAAAAACTTGAGCAACTTCATCGTCGACAAACCATTCTGAGATGGCTTGAGGAGATTGCCCCCATTCCTCTTCGCACCAGTCTTCAAGCGCTACTCGGTAGGAGTCCATGACCATGGGTTCAATCGAACCATCATCAACTTTGTTGAGAGAGTGTCTGTCAAGTTTCAAGGAGAAGGAGTGTTTGCCCTAACCATGGATGGGGCGTGGGGGTCGGTAAGTGCCGACTGGACTTTGGTCTTCACGTTCATCTTTGCTTGGTATATTCTTCTGCGTGTTTGGGAAAAAAACGGCACACTTGACCGATGGGATGCTACCCGTGTGTTTGGCGTCATCTTGATGGTCAGAAGTAACAGGGGGTTGAAAACTCTCGAACGAGTTGCGCGTCCACGCCGATTTTGGAGAATATATGGGGAAGCATCTCTCTGGGTGTGCTTATTCTGCATGTTCATTGTCGCACTTTTTATGATTCTCGCTTTCATATCTTCTCTACTATCTCCACCAACTGCAAATCCTCCATCTGCCAGTGAATTAGTCGCAATTCCAGGTGTCAACCCCATGATACCACTTGGATGGGGTGCTATGGCGTTTGTAATCGCATTGGTGATTCATGAATTTGGCCACGGACTGCTCGCCCGAGCACATGGCATGCGAATTCGATCGTTTGGCCTGCTTCAATTAGGACCTTTACCTCTCGGCGCATTTGCAGAACCTCAATATCAAGAACTTCACAAAGCACCTCGTAAAGAACGTATGCGGATGTTTGCTGCTGGACCTGCAACGAATATATTTGCGGCATTCATTTGTTTGTTACTTCTTGGTGGACTGGCCGGTAACTTCACTTCTGAATCGGACAACCCGCACGTTCGTGGAATAATCAAAGGTGAAGGGGCGGATAATGCTGGAATGGAGCCTTGGGACACCATTCTTCGAATTGATGGGACTGAAATACAGGGAATCGATGGATTTCAAACAACCATCCAAGGATACAGTGCAAACGATACAATCACGGTCGACCTTCGCCACCAGAATGGTTCGCTAGAGAGCATTGACCTGGTGCTTTCGGACAAGTATGATTACTATTCTGAACTTGGGTGGAGTTCCTCAAATCTTGAGGCGATAGGAATCGAACAAGGTGATGCGTTTGTCGGTGTTGAAGGCATCAGCGAAAGTACCGCTGGAATTGACCGTCTTGCCGGTCCTTTTTCTCCTCGATTTGAAGGAGGATTGGGTTCTCAAATTATTTACGCTCCAATTCACGTTCTCCAAATGGTAATCCTACCCTTTGAGTTACAAGGCGTATCCATGCATCCAGTTCAGGAGGCCATGCTTGTTCCAACCGATAGCGTCATCAGCGAGACGATTGGTATGGGTGGACTTCTGTTCTTGGTCAATTTCTTTTTCTGGCTCATGTGGGTCAATATCCTACTTGGATTCACGAACCTCATTCCAATAGTGCCCTTCGATGGAGGCCATTTGTTCAGAGATTGGTTAAACGGGAACCTCAACCGATTGAAACAGGTGGGTAAAAAGACCAAATTATGGAAAATACACCCAATGTGGGTGTCTCATATCTCAAACAAAGCATCGAGTTTATCTTCGCTTGTCTTGTTCGTTATGCTCATATTTGTGATGGTCATACCTTACATTTAGTCAAGAGCGGCGACGAGCAAGTTCAGCAAGAACATCCAGTGGCTTATCCGGTAAGGCTTGAGCAGGACGTATTTCTTCGAGTTGTGTTGATGGCAGAGAGTGAGCCATTGGGTTGTTTCGAAGTGAGCGTACTTTGAGGTTGTGCAAAGCCTGATCTTCAGAACCTGCTGTAGAACAAACCAACGCAATAAAAGCGTTCAATGGCATCCCATCTTCCCAATTGAGATAAAATGAGCCATTCCTCGTGGTGGGGAAGGCTGGAATTGATTTCTCGAGTTGCCGTAGTCGTCCAGAAAGATTTGTCGTTTCGACTCTGAAGATTCTCCACGAATCGCCTCGAACCCCTTTCCGACGGTGAGCATACAACGGCATGAGTTTGCATCTCTCGCCTTCGTTAACCATCGCTTCATATTGGAGTTTCGTTCGACCGGAGAGATAGAGTTTGCTAGCGCGAGTAGATTTGACCTCTATTGGAAAACACAAATCACCTCGTAAAGCCAGTAAGTCTCCGGTTCCTTCCATCCCAGAACCTGCAGCTCGAACAACTAAAAATGGCCGTTGTATGACTTGAAGCATCTTCTGTTTTTCAACAGGTGTGCATGAACGAATCACCGATTCAACACCTTTGGGAACTCCAGCGAGAACTTGTCGCAATTCCCGCTCATACTGGCTCGACACAATTCTTTATCTATGTCAATCGTTCTTGATGACTTCGGTTCTAGACAGGAGGAATTTACCAGTTTAAATGGGTGTAATCAATACCCACAAAGCGGAAGTTTAGTTAATCTCGGAAAACAAAGAACCCTATGTGCCAAGGCTAGCGATTCGCACCATAGATTTCAAATTGGCTTTCCGGCTAATGACTGAACTCAAAAAACGGGGACTTCGATTTATTCTTCTTGAACATGATGCGGTCTTACCTGAATCGGATATGATTTGGTTTGGGGGTGAACTGGAAGTCGTGAAATATCGTAATGAAGGTCAACCAATAATGTCTGCACCACATTCAGTGAAGGAGGCAGTAGACAATGCTGTTCGGCTGATGAGAGGTATTGGCCGCGTCCATCAGTTGAGTTTTGGAATTGATCCTGGCCCTCGTCCAGGGCTAGGGTGGCTTGCAGATGGTGTTGTTTTAGGAATCGCTCAATTCGAACATATCGAAAATTTAGCAGCACAAATCATCGGCATATCGTCTGCACTGGATTTCGGAAAGATGGTGATACGAATTGGCGACGGAGCCCCGTTAAGTCGAGACCGTATAATCAATGATTGTCTCACTCACCAACTGGATATCGAAGTCGTCAATGAAGCAAAAACATCACGAGGACTGCTGCGTCATAATCACGTCATCTCTGCAATTCGTATCGCCATGATTCCAGGGGAACGTGTGTGGGAATTCCGAGAACTTCAACCAACAGAGGGGGAAGTAAGAGAAATTCAGCGCCAAAGTCGTAAGAAAAGCAACGGTCGGAAGACGATTTCCTCACATATGGCATACGCAGTTGCTTGCGGTGAACTCTCTTTAGAAGAAGCAATAGAACGGTGATTATTCTTCTTCTCGTAATTTCTTTTGCTGTTCAGAAAGCGACTGTTCAAATTCAGGCGCACCGGTCATTAATCGACGAGCGAGTGGCTCCAACAGCATCGGGATGACAAGTACACCGGCGATGAGGGAAAACAAGATGAAAAACGATGAGACTGGGACATATGTAGTTCCAGGTGTGCCTTCTCCACTTACCATCAACTTCACCGTTCCTAACCAAGGAATTTCTCCACCTCCAATTCCAACAAGCCAAGATGAGCGAATTGGTCCTACTGTTCCAGAAGCACTGTGAACTCCAGTTGAACCATTCACGGCTTGTGATCCTTGGTCAACTGAACAATTATTGTTATCACCAAGAGTAAGAATTCCAGCATGTCGAGGTTCCCATTCCCAGACGACAAGATAGGGCTCAACATTTGCATGCACCATTCGGTCGCAGTCGTAGAAACCGGCTTGTATTCCATCAAAATGAACCGTGACTTTTTCGACATCACGAACATCTGTGCCGAGAACTTCCCACGTCAACACACAAACACCCATAATGCCGTCGCCATCCAGTGATTCAGAATCGTAAGTACCACCATTAGGGCAGTGCTCTGAGTTTGATGCATCAACAGTCGCATTGCGATTGGGTGAGGTGATGTTATGAGGGACAACTTCCATTATTGCTCTGTGGATAATTGGAGTACCCGATTCACCGTTCTTTTTGTAGATGATGACATCACCTTCAAGCCCATGCTGAGCATAACCAAAATGGGGGTTTCCAGGTTCTGTGGCTTCGGCAAAAGTGACAATAGTCTCAAAGTCTTGATCGTGGACTAAAACCAAATCTCCAGCATCAATACTTCCGATCTCTCCATTGGCATCATGAATCATTGAGGATGATTCGACGACGACCAAAGGCGGCATTGAACCTGTGTGCGCATACAATGCTAAAACGAGTAACCCAATCATTCCAGCGGCAAGAAGAAGTTCCCGAAACAAAGTCTTCAGCGGGTCACTTTCACTCACGCCTTGTCCCCTCAAGTTCACCGTCGAAGTCCTTTGCTTTCAAGGAATGCCGTCCATGAAACAGAATGGCCGGCACCGAGTGCGTCTGCTGCATCATTTCCTTCTTCTTTACGGCGACGAAGTTCGGAAGTAGATTCTATGGTTTTGAGCTCATCCAATGTGTTCACATGGCCGCGTAATGAAAGAAATTCTGGTAACACAATTAACAAAGCTATGACTGAAAAAACAGCGACTCCGATTGCATGACCGGTAAAATCGCCCCATGAAACGTGATCTTGTAAAAATAAGAGTTGATACATCGAAGCGAGGAAAAGAATTCCTATTGAGCCTGAAAGCGTTGCTGTTATGCCTAATTGTCGTCCGTGTTGTTGTTGCCACCAGTTCGAAATCAGTCCCATTGCTCTCCCGCCTCGACATGAGCAGAGGTGCGAGGCTTCTTTTTTCTATCGCTTCGAGAAGTGACTGTACGGGGCGAAGTTCAAATGCTTTGCAGAGCGTGGGCCAAAGGCCCACTGAGGGAAAACGGTGATTAAAATGCAAAAAGCTCTTTTTTTAACTCTCCTTTTCATGGTGTCATTATTTGCTCCAATGGCATCCAGTGCAACCGTTGAAACTCAATTTGCCGACGGTACGTCCTCTTACAGCCATACATTTTCTGGCACTGGAAATGGCACTGCCGGTCATCTCACAATTCCCTTTGGAGCTGAAGTTACTGCTGCGGAATTTAACTTGAGAGGCGAAGCGAGTTCAACCACGTATTCAAACTTCACAACCAATGCCCACTTCGGTGGTGCCGGAGACGGTACATGGTCAGGTAGCCCACCATCCCCATTCACGTCAGGAAGCCGGTCAAATGTCGAAGTTGCTTCCCAATCGATGTCTTTGAAAGGTAACCCATCTGTCCAATCCATTGATTTCTCACGCACTGCTCACGTCCAATCAACTGTGAACGCTTATCAAAATACAACTGGGCAATTTGCATCTTTGTCAGACCAAGGTTACACCGGATTAACGAAGAAATTCTCACAATTTAGCGTCAGCACAAGCGTCTCATGGGGTTACATTGGCGTGGTCGTTTTGGTTGGTGATGAATACCACATCATGAAATATTCATCTTCCAGTTTGTATAACACGCCTACAATTCTCCGGATTAACTCATCGACTGGCACCTACATCGGTACTGCCTCGTTGAATACCAACGGTTGCAGTTCATCTTCATACTACAACATGGTTGATGCAACTGTTGATGGAACGACGGTCTACACCGCTCATTACACGAGTTACTACCTGACAAAATGGTCGGTTATAACCACCGGAACGGCGAAATCATGGCGTTGTGACGGTTCATGGAACGCATTTAGCAACAGTTACGTCACAGGTGTTGATATTGACGATGCAACTGGCAAACTCTATGTTGCCACATACTCTTATTCAGCCAATGCGCACTATCTCAACGAGGTTAGCAAATCATCTCCATCCTCGATTCAAGGAACATGGACCCTTGCGACCGGCTCGACCGTTTCCAGATACGGTGCAGGAATGATTGTTAATATGCCGACCATCATTTACAATGAATACGACCAACAGTACGTGAGCGGTGTTGGATATAATTATGATTCATATCACCACTTTTTCTCAATGCGTGGTAACTTCATCGAACACATGGGCGAAGTTACAGTTCCTGAAGGTGGACATTATGGCATGGTCGAGTCTGAAACTGGGCAATACAGTTTCTCCTGCCACTACTACAGCACTACGTATTGCAGTACTTCGACTCGCCACAAGATCAACAATTTCGGAGATGGTGCGCTGTATGATGAGAGGACGCATTCCTCTACTACTGGCATGATTATGGGTAGCTCCTTTAGCACCACTAAAGCAATTGATACCGTAAAAATTAGCAGTATTCTCGGCTATGTCCCAACTGGAACAAGCATCAGTGTAGACATCTCAAACGATGGAGGCACGACCTGGAGACAAGT